>JBKPOS010000149.1:0-10410 GCA_046733215.1 Gemmatimonadota bacterium | reverse complement strand
GATGGAAATCCGGGCCGGAATTGCCTTGCCGGTAGCAGCATCGATCACTGTGAGCCGAAGGCGACCGGTCGGCGCCAGGTAGCTGCGCGACCGGGCGACTACCTGCTCCCGCTTTCCGCCGGGCACCTCCACTGTCCAGAGAGAGGTGTTGCCGGCCGCGTTCGAGATGTATGCGATGCGGCGACCATCGGGCGACCACCGCGGATAGGTGGCGTCGAAATCGCCGTAGGTCAGTTGAAGGGGATTATCGCCGTCTGCGGTCATTAGCCAGAGCTGATGCCACTGGCGCCCGAGATAGGACGCGTACACTACACGCTTGCCATCGCGGGACCAATCTGGGCGGGCACCCCAGGTCGTTTCCTCGACGTGAATCTCTCGCATGGGGGAACCGGAATCGGCAGCCATCCGCCATAGGGTCCCCGAGCCCCATACGTGTCCGCGGTTGGACACGACGATGAGCTCCTTCCCCTCCGGCGACCAGGTGGGCGAGAGGTATTGATCGAACACGCTGTAGTAGTAGCGGGGTAGCTTGCTGTCCCGATCCTCTGTGACGCGCACCGGCTGGCTGGCTTTCCCACCCGACAACGCCATGACAAAGACGTGGAATCGCCCCTTGAAAGCGGTCGAGACGAACGCCAATCGGCTTCCGTCAGGCGACCAGCGAGGCTCTAGATTGACCGAACCGTCCGCCTTGATCGAGCGGGATTGCCCGGTGGTCAGATCGAGCAGCCGCAGGTCCACAGCCGTCCCGGTGTATGCGACGTAAGCGACCGTACGACCGTCGGGTGACCAGTCAGGTTGATAGGCGTAGTCAGGCCCATCGGTCAGCTGTCTCGCCTCGGCGGTGCCGACGCGCTGCCGCCAAAGGGACCCTTGCATCGAATAGATCAAGTCCTGGCCGTCCGGCGACCATGCAGCACCACTTGGCCCACTGGTTAGCTGCGGCAAGTACATCTCGCGGAAGTAGTAGCTATGCGGCTCGTTGATCTGGTTGAGTACCGGCTGGCGCTGCGCGCGCAGCGCAGGCGGCGCAACGCTGAAAGCGCAAACCGTGGCGAACAGCGCCCGGGGAATCCTCACGAGAAGCGGGCCAAGGAGAACTGCGGCTCCGGCTGGGTTGTGCCGAGTACCAGACTGGCGAGCAGCTCGCCGACAGCGGGGCCCATCTTGAATCCGTGACCCGAGCCACCGCCGGCAAGCCATATGTTGTCCGCTGCCGGATGGCGGTCGAGGATAAAGTGTCCGTCAGGGCTCTGCTCGTATTGGCAAACCCGGGTCTCCAGTACCGGCGCCTCAGCGAGCGCCGGAAAGCGGCGGACCAGGAGCTGCCGAGCGTGGCCGAGAGCTTCGGCCGTCGGAAGGCGCTCTTCAGTCGTGGGGTCGATCAGAGGCCCGCGGGTGTCGTCAGCCACTTTGAAGCCGCGGCGCTGGTTGCCGGGAATCCCGTACAGAAAGCGATCGCCGAACTCCATCCACACGGGGCAGCGACCATCGTCGAATCTGTGGTCGCCCGCGGGAGTTCCGAAGAAAAAAATCTCCTGTCGCGTGGGTGAAATCCGCTTTCCCACGGCGTCCGGGAACAACTGGCCCAGCCACGGTCCACAGGCAAAGACGAATCGATCAGCCTGGAGCCCGGTGCCATCGGACAGTTTGAGCTCGCTAAGACTGGGACCTGAAATCCGGCCGACCTCCGCGCCGACCTGCCGGTAGTCGCCGCCTTCTGCGACGAAGCCGTCGCGCACAGTCTCACAGGCCTGGCGGGCCAGCAAGTATCCTGCTTCGATTTCATAGAAGGCAGTGCGGATGCCTGTGAAATCAATCTGGGGAAAGCGGGCATCGGCGTCGTTCGGCGTCAGCTCGGCAACCTCGAGGCCGATCTCTCGCATGATCGGAAGAGTCGATCGCGCGTAGCCGTCGTCGCCGGGGAACATCCACAACGCGCCGGTGCGGTGGTACAAACGTCGCTGCCAGCGTGCTTCATTTTCCCACCAAAGCGCGAAGGACCGGGCGGTGAGCTCGACGTAGCGCCGGTTACCGCCGTAGATCCCCCGGATTACTCGAGTGTCGCCACCCGAGCTGGCTCGGCTGTTCCCTGGACCCCAGCTGTCGATCAACGTGACATTTGCTCCGGACCGGAGCAGGTGAAGCGCGGTCCACCCTCCGAATGCGCCTGCGCCGACAACGGCAACCGAGATCGGCATTCAGGCTTCCTGGCCGGCCCGCGCGGCCGCCATTCGACCTGGGTTCCTGGCCGCGGCGCGGACCGCGCGCCAATAGAGCAGCCCACCGGCGGCAACGAACGCAAAAGCGCCGCCCGCGACCTTCAGCTCGAACAGCCAGGGATCAGTGGTTCCGGGGGGCGGAATCATCGCGACCGCCATGGCAAAGACGGTTACCGTGAGACCGGTTCCGCCGACCAGCACAGTGCGCACTCGTCGCGGTGGATGATCCGGTGCCACCCCGGCATCACGCCGCCCGAGGCCAACGACCAGGAACGTGAGGAACATGTAGCAGTAGGGAATGAAGTAGACGAGAATCATGGTGTCGAGCAGGATCAGATACGCCTTTTCTACGGTCGTCCCCTTCCCCACCACCGAAATGAACAGGAAAATCGTGGACAGCGCCGCCTGAACCAGAATGGCGATGTACGGAGTGCCCCATTTGGGGTGGATCCGTCCAAAGGCGGGCGGAACGTATCGATCGAGTCCCACCACGAACGCCACGCGAGCGCAGCCGGTCAGCCAGGCGCCAACGCAACCGAGATTGCCCAGCGCGTTCGCCGCTGCCGCAAACGGGACAGCCAGGGCAATGATCGGCCCCAGTCCTTGCGCCCCGGACTGGATTCCCTGGAGCAGACCGGATACCAGGTTCACATTTTTCTGGGGCACCATCCAGAGAATGGCTCCGGTACCGGCGATGTAGATGAGGGCGATCAGTGGCGCCGCGAGAAAAATCGATCGCGGCAGCATGCGGCGCGGATCACGAATTTCACCGCCGAGAGTGGCTGACAGCTCGAGCCCTGCAAACGCGAAGGCTATCGACGCCCACAGGTTGAGTTCCGGAATTTTGCTGAGGTCGGGAGTCAGCGTAGCCGGGGTAAACGCGTTCACCGGTGGGCGAGTCACGACGGCGACCACGCCCAGCACGACGATAATGATCCCGGGAACGTAGGACCCGATCGCCCCAATGTTCTGAAGCCACTTCCCGATGTTAAGCCCTACCACATTGAGCCACACGGCGAGCCACATTGCGCCGAGCGTCACCGGCAGGACGTAGGTCCAACGCTCGCCCAGCCCACTACCGCCGGCGCCAAACGCATAGGTCGCGATGACAGCGCCGGAGAGCAGCAGGCTCGGATAGTACAGCACGTTGTTAATCCAGTAGCACCACCCGCAGAGGAAGCCGTGCCCCTCGCCAAAGGCGCGTTTGGTCCAGGCGTAAACGCCGCCTTCGTCGGGAAAACGCGCTGCTAGGTCGGCCACCGCCAAGCCTTGGGGGACGAAAAAGAAAAGCGCCGCGCAGACCCAGAGCACCAGGCTCGATGGTCCGGCCGCGGCAGACGTGGCGAGCCAGCGAATGCTGAGCACCGCCACGACATTGAGCAGAACGAGGTCGCGCAGGGTGAGAGTGCGCGGAAGCTCCGGCAATGCGGCCGCGGGCTCCGGCGGACTCATCCTTTGAGATAGAGCCGCTGCGGATCCAGGACGTCGCGGAGGAGGTGAAGGGCCCGCGCGTCCGGCGCCTCGACACAACCCAGCTGATCCCGAGCCCGAAGGGGCCAGCCCACACCGGCACGAACGTCGTCGAGGACGACTCCGGGATAGACCGCTGTCAGGATGAGCTCACCAGTTTGGTGATCGGCCTCGAGCACGCCCTTGTCGGTGATCACTTTCACGGGGCCGGCGCCGGGCATGCCCAACTCCTTCCGGGTGCCCTCGCGAGAGCGATGGCCCGGGCTGGTGATGAAATCAACCGCCTCCGGGAAAGCACGGGGATTCAGCCGGCTGATGATGACCGTGCGCTGAGCGTGAATGGCGATCTCAGCCGCTCCGCCGCTGCCCGGCAGCCGAACGGCCGGCCGCTCGTACGAGCCGATGACCGTGGTGTTGATATTGCCCCAACGATCCACCTGCGCACCGCCCAGGAAGCCCACTTCGATCAGCCCGTTCTGCAGAATGCATTGGAACACATCGGCCATGCTGCAGACCATCAGGGATCCGGTCACCAGCGCGGGATCACCGATGGAGACGGGAAGTCGCTCCGGTACTGCCCCGACCGCCCCAGACTCGTAGATGAGCACGAGGTTGGGCGCGTGCGTAGCTCGTGCGAGGTTGCACGCAAGGTTGGGCAGGCCGATGCCGACGAACACGACCTCTCCGTCCGCGAGCTCGCGGGCGGCCACGGAGGCCATAATTTCGCCGGGCGAGTAAGTGGTCATGGGTAGGGAGCTATCAGCTACCAGCTATCAGCTGAGCCCGTCGCGCAGACGATCATTGACCGCCCCCGCGACTGATAGCTGATAGCTCTCATCTAATGCCTCAATATCCGTAATTGACCCCAGCACATACCCTGTCGTCCGCTTGCAGCCGCTCGACCAGGCCCGGCTGCTTGGCGAGGTACTCACGCCGGTCAGCCACGCCGAGTACGTACTCGTCCAGATAGGCACGCAATTTGGCCGGATCGCGCGAGACGCTCTCCCACGCCACGTAAAACTCGTTGTCCCGGTCGTAGAAACCCTGCGCGTATGACGGATGCGCTCCCCAGGGCTCCGCCACCACGGCGTCCACGATCATCCCGGGGATCAGCGTCCGATTCGGGTCGCCCCGGATCAGGTCCTCGTCCACCAGCTCTTCGACGACCACGATCACATGCCTCGACGCAAAGGCCGCTTCTTTCTGCACGCCCAGGAGACCCCAGATCTGCGCGTTGCCGGAGGCATCGGCACGCTGCGCGTGGACGATGGTCACATCGGGGTTGAGCGCAGGCACCGTTGCGAGACGCTCTCCGGTGTACGGGCAGGTCACGCTCTTTATCCGCGGGTTGGCCTTGGGAATGTCGGTGCCTGCGTAGTCCCGCATGGGCCAGAACGGCAGCTTCGCCGAACCGGCGCAGAAGCGGGCGACCATGCCGAAATGTGAGTACTCCTCGATCTCGATCGGCTCGCCTTTTCCTTCGACTGCCCGCCGGAAGGCATGGAGCGAGCCCGCTCCGGGATTGCCCGCCCAGGAAAAGACCAACTTGTGGGCACAGCCGGCACCAATCATCTGGTCGTAGATGAGGTCCGGCGTGAGTCGACACAACGTGAGATTGCGCCGGCCCTGCCGGATGATCTCATGTCCCGCGGCAAAGCAAATGAGGTGAGTGAACCCCTCGATCACGACGGTGTCGCCATCATGGACGTACCGGGCGATCGCGTCGCGCAAGGATACGACCTTGGAGTCCATCGAAGCTCGCTCGAACCGGAGGATGAAAGGGCCCTAATCCTAGCGGCCTGCGGCCGCCTAGGCTACCGCTCCAGCCGTCTCATGAGCGGCAAGTGCGGCGACCAGCAACCGGCTCGCACCCGCGAGATGCTCGTCGAGCAGCCGCGAGGCGGCTTCGACATCGCGCCGTTCCAGAGCGTCGAGGAGCGCGTCGTGCTCCCGCTCGAATTCGTCCCGATACTTGAGCATGAGGCCATGGGTGAGCCAGTACCGATCGACCCGGCGCAAGAGGCCGGCAATCATCTCACCGAGTTGAGGTCGCCGGTCCAACCCGTAAATCAGTTGATGAAACTCGACGTCGAGCGAGCCCCAGGTGGCCGCGTCCCGAGCCTGCTTTGCCTGCGCCAGGATGGCTCGAGCTCGCTCGATCTGTGGCCGGCCCAGCTTGGGCACGGCCTGCCGGACTGCCGCAGTTTCCAGAATCGCGCGGATCTCGTAGATCTCCGCGATCTCGGCGGGGCCAAGCGCGGCCACCGTGGCGCCGCGATTGGGCTGATAGTGTACCAGGCCCTCGGACTGCAACTGACGCAACGCCTCCCGAACCGGGATATGGCTCACTCTGAGCTGATTGGCGATCTCGTCTTGCGGGAGGGGCTGGTCGGCCTTGAGGTGTCCCGTCGTGATGGCTTGACGCAGGACTGCAGCAACGAGCTCATGGCTGGACCATCGCCGGCCTGCGGGAAGGGTTCGAAGAATCTGGTCCAGCTGCACGTCGACTCGCTTGTGTGAGTGGCTCTGCTTGCGCGATAATATATTATATATTACCTTCGGTATCGTCAAGAGCAGTACTCAGTTGATTGACCATCCCAGCGCGCAGTCGAGGCCAGCATGGAAGCACAGACGTACACCCCTGACCACGTGAACGCCGGGCAACCCCTCCCCTACCCGCCGGCGCGTGAGTACGTCGAGCCCGATTGGACCCGCATTCCGGGCTACCAAAATGTGAGTCGAGAGGACTGGGAGAGCGCCACGTGGCAGCGGAAGCACACCATCAAGAACCTGCGCGAGCTCAAGGCCGCGCTGGGCGCCTTGCTGCCCGATACCCTCGCCGGCAGCATCGCGCAGGACCAGGAGCTTCGTGCCACGATGTCGATGCTCTTGCCGCCGCACATGCTGAACACGATGAACCTGTCGGATCTGTGGCAGGATCCGGTGCGGCGCTACATGCTCCCTGCGCTGGCTGATCGCCGCACCGACTGGGCCAATCATCCCAAGGCGTCGCGCGACAGTCTGCATGAGGCAGAAATGTGGGTGGTCGAGGGGCTGACCCATCGGTATCCCACCAAGGTGCTGGCTGAGCTGCTCTCGACGTGTCCCCAGTATTGCGGGCACTGCACCCGCATGGATCTGGTGGGCAACGACGTGCCGCAAGTGGACAAACTCAAGTTTCACGTTCCCCAGAAGGACCGGCACCAGCAGATCCTCGACTACCTGAAGCGTACGCCCGGGGTCCGTGACGTCGTTGTCTCGGGTGGCGATATCGCCAACCTGCACATCAGCCAGCTCGAGCCATTCGTGAGCGCGCTGATGGACATCCCGAACATTCGTGATATCCGGCTCGCATCCAAGGGATTGATCGGACTTCCGCAGCACTATCTGCAGGACAATGTGCTGGCTGGACTCGAGCGGTTGGCCAAGAAGGCGTTCGAGCGGGGCGTCGACCTTGCCCTGCATACTCATGCGAATCACGCGCAACAGGTCACCCCGCTCGTCGGCAAGGCGACTCGCAAGCTGCTGGAAATCGGGTTCCGGGATGTGCGGAATCAGGGCGTGTTGCTGCGGGGCATCAACGCGACCGCGCGCGATCTGGTCGAGTTGTGCTTCATGCTGCTCGATCACGCCAAGATCATGCCCTACTACTTCTATGTCTGCGATATGATCCCCAACTCGGAGCATTGGCGGACCGGCATCTTCGAGGCGCAGCAGCTGCAGCACGACATCATGGGGTACCTCCCCGGGTTCGCCACGCCCCGCATCGTGTGCGATGTGCCCTTTGTCGGAAAGCGCTGGGTTCACCAGGTCGCGTCCTACGACCGGGAACTGGGCATTTCGCGCTGGACCAAGAACTACAAGACCGGGATCGAGTTGGATGACCCGGATGCTCTGACTCGACTCTACGAGTACTACGATCCGATCTACTTGCTGCCCGAGGCCGGTCAGGATTGGTGGCGGGCGTACCAGCGTGAGCTTTCGGGGAGCAACGGATGACCCAGCGCGACTATCCCAAGATCCTGGTCAGCCCGCCGGGCCCCAAGGGCCAGGCCATCATTGCCCGCGACGAGGCGTGGACCTCGACGTCATACATCAAGGAGTATCCGCTGGTGATGTCCGGCGGGTCGGGCGCCATGGCCGAGGACGTGGATGGCAACCGGTACATCGACTTCATGGCGGGTATCGCCGTGAGCTCAACCGGGTACAACCACCCACGGGTGGTGGAGGCGATTCGCGACGCGGCGTCCCGCTTCCTCCACATCTGCGGCACCGATTTCTACTTCGACGGGTTTGCTCGACTGGCTGAGCGGTTGGCGCGCTCGCTTCCGGGTCCGAGCAAGAAGCGGGTTTTCCTCTCGAACTCGGGCACCGAGGCGGTTGAGGGGGCTATCAAGCTCGCCCGCTATCACACCCGCCGCCCTGCCCTGATTGCGTTCCACGGTTCGTTCCATGGCCGGAGCTACGGGGCCATGAGCCTGACATCGAGCAAGGTGAAGCAGCGGGGTCATTTTGGCCCCTTCCTGCCCGAGGTCTATCACGTGCCTTTCTCGAACCCGTATCGCTGCGATGTCTGCGGCGCCGGCACGGGCTGTGGTGTCCACGGAGTCGGCGCCATCGAGGAGCTGTTGTCTCGCCAGCTGCACCCCGAGGACGTCGCCGGGATCTTCGTGGAGCCGATCCAGGGCGAAGGTGGTTACGTGATCCCGCCGATCGGGTTCATCCGCTCGCTTCGCGAGCTGTGCAATCGCCACGGCATCATGCTCGTCGCCGATGAAGTGCAAAGCGGTGTCGGCCGCACTGGAAAGACCTGGGCCTGCGAGTGGGACGGCGTCGAGCCGGACATCCTGGTTACCGCGAAGGGACTCGGCTCCGGCATGCCTATCGGCGCCTTGATCGCAAAGGAGTCGATCATGACCTGGGAGTCGGGCGCACACGGGTCGACGTTTGGTGGCAATCCGGTGAGCTGTGCTGCGGCACTGGCCACGCTCGACATCGTAGACGGCCTCATGCCCCACATCCGGACCATGGGCGACCGCCTGCTAACGGGACTGCGAGAGCTGCAACAGCGCCACGGCTCGATCGGCGACGTGCGCGGTCGGGGACTCATGATCGGCATCGAGTTCGTGAAGGACCACGAGACCAAGGAGCCCTACCCGGAGCTGGTCGATCGTCTCACGGAGCGCGCTTTCAAGAAGGGGTTGCTTCTGCTGGGCGCGGGGAAGAGCGTGATCCGCATCGCGCCGCCCCTAGTTCTGGACGAGTACGACGTGGACACGGGACTGCAGATATTGAACGAATGCCTGGCGTTGGAAGACTGAAAAGCGTAAACGGTAAACAGTGAACGGGGGTTCCAGTGCGTCGGAACCCCCGTTTACCGTTCACCGTTTACCGTTCACGTAGTTTCTATGACCGTCCTACTTTGCTCCCTCAAAAATTGTTGCACGTAGTACGGCCCGCAGCCGCCCTTTCCCGTTGATCCGGACCCCTTCCAGCCGCAGAACGGCTGCGCCCCGGGCCAGGCACCTGTCGTTGCTCCGGTGCGCTTGTTGGCGTAGCACACGCCCGCTTCGACCTCGTCGAAGAAGCGCTGCACTTCCTCCTCCCGCTTGGAGAAGATGCCGGCCGTGAGCCCATATTCCACTTTGTTCGTCTCGGCCAGTGCTTCGTCGAGACTGCCCACTTCGCCGATTGCGAGGAACGGAACGAACAGCTCCTCGGTATAGAGCGAGCTTGTGAGCGGTAACCGGGCAATGGTTGGCGCGACGAAGTGACCCTTGTCGAACACGCCGCCATCGAGGCGAGCCCCACCGGTCAGAATGGTACCCTCTTTCCGAGCCTGAGCGACGGCCTTCTCGTATCGAGCGACGGCCTTCTCGTTGATCACCGGTCCGAAGTAGACGTCGCGCTCGCTCGGGTCGCCCATCTTCATCGCCGCGGTCTTCGCGACCAGCGCATCGACGAACGGCTGCGCCACGGACCGGTGCACGTAGACCCGCGAGGTAGCGCTGCATTTCTGATTCTGCAGGCTGAACGCGGACCGCATCACGCCTTCTGCCGCTGCATCGAGATCCGCCGTCTCCATGATGATGGCCGCGTTCTTGCCACCCAGCTCCAGCAGCGCGGGCTTGATCCACCGCTCCGAGATCCCGTGGTGGATCCGCAGGCCAATGGCTTTCGACCCGGTGAACACGACCCCATCGACGTCGGGATGCTGCCACAACGGATCACCGATCTCGGTACCATGGCCGAACAGGATGTTGAAGACCCCTGCTGGTATACCCGCATCCCGGTAGATCTCATACAGTTTGAGCCCGGTCCAGGGCGTGTCTTCGGCGGGCTTGTACACCACGGCATTTCCCGCGACCAGCGCTGCGGAGGACATGCCTGCCGACAGGGCGAGAGGGAAGTTGAACGGAGCGATGCACGTGAATACGCCGTAGGGACGAAGCACGTCGGTGTTTCGTTCCGCGGGTGTTACCCGTGCCATTGGCCGCACGAAGCCATCGGCGTCTTCAACTTGCTGAGCGTAGTAATCGATCAGGTCCGCCGATTCCTCCGCATCGCCCATGGCCTCGAGCCGGCTCTTCCCCACCTCGAGCGCCATGATCGCCGCCAGTTCGTACTTTCGTTCGCGAACGAGCCGGGCGGCCTGGCGCATCGTGGCTACGCGCTGCTGCCAGCTCAGGCGCCCCCAGCCCCGCTGCGCCGCCTTGGC
>JBKPOS010000148.1:0-5561 GCA_046733215.1 Gemmatimonadota bacterium | reverse complement strand
GGTGAGAGGCGGGTCACCTCCATTTGACTCGCCGGCCTTTTGTAGAGTGTTCTGATCCTCCGCGCTAAGGGTAGCCCAAGTCTTCGCGCTAACCGCAAGGATGAGTGGATCAATGGCGTAATGCCAGAGCGTGACGTAACTGTGCACGGACCAAAATTTGTACGGAATGATGAGCGCGACAGGATTCTCTTGTCCGTCCACCATATGCTGCTGGAAGGCTGCTTGGGCTTGGTCCCAGTTCATCGTGACGGATTTTGCGCCCAGCGCTTCAAAAATGTCTACAACTATTGGTACCGGAGGCACGTGTTCTTAGTCCTTGAAGATCGTCTGGGCGCGAATTGAGCGTTTCGAATTTGTCACTTCTCTAAAACCATTTTCTCCCCAGGCAATCGGTACGACTCCGTTCTGCTCCAGAAGCTTGAAAAAACGCTTGCCCTGAAAGCTAACACGCGAGCGAATTCAGAGCCTTGCAGCTAAATTCCCTACGCAAAAGAACAGGGAATTTTTGAGGGAGAACAGAGGATTTCGACGCAAGAACGGGGAAACTAAACTGCCAAAGCCGAAATCATCGCCGGATGAAGTTTTCGGTACACACAGGCGGATTTATCCCCGGTTCCAGAGCCGCCGCCACGGCAGCGGCGCCACGAAAATCGCGGCGGCAAGCAGCCCCAGGCCGGCGGACCAGCGGATGCGCTCACGCGCGCGGGCGCGCACCTCGCCCATGACAAACTGTTCGCCCTTGCGCATTTCCCCATAGGATTTCAGGAACGAGGAGATGCGCGCGACGGCAAAATCGTCGAAGCTTTGTCCCTGGGTGCGATTGCGGCGCTCCCGCTCGTTAAGTTGCTCGGCCTCGCGGCGATAGCGCTCGGCATACTCGTTCGCGTCGGCAAACGTCGTCGTCTCGGCGTGGGTGAAATAGATCCTGCGGAGCGACGGCACCGCCTGCTCGGCGATATCGAGAAGCGGCTGATCGGCGCGCGGCGCGCCTGCAAGCTGCAATGCGGAGGCGGCCAAAATCGTGGCACCGGTCCAGCGCGCGGCCATGATCGTCATACGGACCGCCTTAGGACGATCACCCCGCAAGAACGGATAGAGCATGCCGGCCAGCACCAGTGACATGCCGAACGCGCAAACCATTGCTGCACCGGTCGGCAGGTCGAACATGTAAGATGCCGCCAGACCGGCGGCGCTGACGAATGTGCCTACAATCCAGCTGATCGCGAGTTGTCCTGACATCAATGCCGCAAACATCATGCCGATTGCGGCCGGAATAATGAGAAACGAAAAGACCAGCAGGACTCCCGCAATCGCTACTGAGCTGGTGACGACAATGCCGAAGGTCGCATAGAACACGAACTCCCAGACGAGAGACCCCGTCCCGGACATGTGGCGGCTCAGGAGCCAATGCAGAAATCCGACCGCCGCATAGAGCGGCACGATGACGACAAGATCACCAAGGCCGCTGGTAAGGATATTCCCAGTCAGGATCTGCTTGAGGTGCTCGGCACCTTGTGGGGCTCTTTCGATAAGCAAGATAGCCGCGGCCGCGGCAACGACGTAGATCACGCCGATCAGGGCCTCCTGCGGCACGCGCGTGCCCCAGGCCCGCGTGAAAGCGAGCAGCACGGAGGCGAGCAAAGCGAACGTGAGCGAATAGCCATATGTCGCCATGCTCTGCGCCGAATGGCCGAGCATGAAGGCGACCGTCGCGCCGAGCGCCGCGATCTGCGCGAGCGCCAGATCAACAAAGATCACCTTACGCGCAAGCACCATAATGCCGAAATAGGCGTGGATGCCGACGAGACACACCGCCACCAGAAAGGCCGGCCAGAGAAACTGGAATGCCTCGATCATTGCTCGGCCACCGCTGATGTGAGCGCCTTCACGTTGGCATCGAATAGCGCGATATAATCGTCCGTGCGCGGCAGTGCGCCAATCGATGCGGCCAGCGTCACAACCTTGGCCCCTGCCCTGCTCGCCACGAAAGCAACATCGCGTTCCGGCTCCTGCGGCTCGCGCACGACAATGCGCGCACCGCGCGCATGCATATCACGGATAACCCCTGCAAGGTGTGCGGGGCTCGGCGGCACGCCGGGCTTCGTCTCGATAAAGCTAACGATATCCAGCCGGAAGCGGCGCGCAAAATATGGCCAGCTGTTGTGATAGGCGACGATGGGCACGTTCCTCAGCGCGCTCAGCTTCGATTCCCACTCATCAAGCTTGGCGGAGAGGCGTGCAAGGAATGCCTGCCGGTTGGCTTCATAAGCTGCTGCATTGGCCGCGTCGATCCGCGCCAAGGCTTCGAGAATATTGGCGGTGATGATCTCGGCGTTTTTCGGATCCAGCCAATAGTGCGGGTTTCCGCTGCCGTGGGCGTGGCCGTCGCCGGGCCCGACACTCATTCCGCGCAACTCTAGCACGGCAACGGCGGACGATGCGTCCACGTAGCTGGGTCCGCCGCGGCCAATCTCCGGCCTGCCGGTCTGCGCCAGCAGGCGATCGAGCCACAGATCGTAGTCGAGCCCGACGCGCACGAGCAGCTGCGCACGTTTGAGTCGCACCACGTCCTGCGGCTTGGGCTGATATTCCTCGGCGTCGATATTCGGCGGCACGAGGCTCGTCACCGTGACGCGGTTGCCTCCCACGGCTTCGGTCAGGCTGCGCAGGTCGCCCGTTGTGGTCACGACTTCAAGGCGGTCCTGCGCAAATGCCGGCCAGGCCAAAGCCAGCAATGCGGCGATGAGAACGGAACGCAACGCCATCTTTTTGCTGCAGGCAGGACCGCGGCATACCGAGGCCCTGCCTGATTTCCACTAGCGCTTGCTCGCGCTCGCTACCCAGATACTCTTTGGCATCAGGCAATGGACATTCTTTTCCGTGTCGGACATCGCGCCGATCCGGCAATCCATCGCCACGCTCGCGAGCCCATAGGCGTCGAGCCGCGTGAGTTTTTTCTGCGAAACGAGCTGGTTGATCATGCCCATCGACGCGTCATTCATAGCCTTGTTCAGGTCCGCATCCTTGGCATGCGAGACGTAGTATTTCGACGTTTCCTTGGCGGGGCGCTCCATGTCTTCCTTGTCGCGCGTGTTCTTGGGATTGAGGCAGTGGATGCCTTTCTTGATGTTGACGACCTGCGAGACGCGGCAGTCGGAAACGCTCACCATCAATTTCGCTGCCTGATCGGCCGACACGCCGCGCTGCTCCGAGAGAAACTTGGCGGTTTGCGCCTTGGCCTGGGCCCAGGCCTTGTTCAAGTCCGCATCGAATCCCATTGTGATCCAGGATTTCGGCGTCTCGATGCGCGGGAAGTCGAGCGGCTTGCCCTTCACCACCTCGACCGTGACGTTGAGCTCCTTGTAGGCGGTCTCGATGGCGGTCAGGTTCACCTCGCCGTTACCCTGGCCCGCGTGAGAGTCGCCACTCCAGAGCAGCGCGCCGGGCACATGCACAGGCACATAGAGTGTTGTCCCGGCGACGAAGTCGCGGATATCCATGTTGCCGGCGTATTCCCCGGGCGGAACGCTCGAGTAGCGGCCCGGCTCCTTGCGCGCGACGCCGAGCGTGCCCGGGAAGGGCCGTACTGGCAGGACGATGCCGGGCAGAAACTCGGTCGTCATGCTATCGAGATCTAGATACATATACTTGACCTGGCCGTCCTGAAACACGCTGGGGAATTGGCCGAACATGCCCGGCACGTTGAAGTTCGTGGCGTAGGCTCGCGGGACGATCTTGTTGAGCCTCACCTTGAGCACGTCGCCCGGTTGCGCTTCCTCGATATAGATCGGCCCGGTCAAAGTGTGCGGCCCGCGCCCGGGGAAATCGGTACGCAGCTTCTTGATCTGCTCGATGGTCGCGCCGGGGACCACCTGGTTATGGCTGTGCATCATCGTTTCCAGCACGACGGTGTCACCGGAGTGGACACGCAGGACCGGCGGCTGCGAATTGTCGAACCAGCCCCATTGCGTAGTTTCGAGCGTGGCCGGTAGGACATGTATTTTCTTGCCCCCCGGGAGGGTCACGACGCGGAGGTTGGGATCCGCCGGCCCGGCCGCGGGGTAGCCGGGCGTGGTGATTGTCGCCGTCGGCGGCAATCCCGAGGCCGGAGCGGGCGGTGATGTTTGTGCGAGTGCTGAGGTGCCAACGATCACCGCTCCTGCGATGCAAAACATGGACGATACATGGGCCATAGGCGTGTCTCCCCGAATTCATCGGAAGAACAAACGATAGCAACTTCCATGCCGCCCGAATAGGTAGAGGGCTACGCAACGCTGCCTGTCCATGGTTCGGGGCGGCGATGAGGTGGCGGCAGTTTGTTTATGTTCTCACAGGTTCAGCGGCCGCTTTGTCCATCGCTGCAATAGAATACCCGACGCACTTAGTAAAATTGCCGCTCGCCAGAAATGCAGCCTTCGCCACGTCAACATGACGATCTCGATGGCGCTAGGGCTCTGGTCAAGGCCGCCATCGAAGGACGGCTGCCCGGTGGCATCGGCGTTACGGCCTTGCGCGACGCGCCAGCCGAATGGTCGCTTCATTTCGAACGGCTCGGTCTGGCACAGAGTTTATTCTCATTGTCCCCTGAGAACAACGCACACACGGCCTATCCACGTCCGAATCTAGCCAGCCATTGCGATTTTAACAGCAGACATAGCAAGCAAATTCAGTGTCTTCCAGAAAAATTCCCTACGCAACAAAACAGGGAATTGTCTTACCAAAACAGGGAAATTTATCGAGAGTAAATCGTCCTGCCGCGAAATTTTCACAGAACGCGCACATCACTGTCTCGGTGGTGGGGGCGCGGTAGGGGCCGCTTTGGGCTTCGCGACCGCGCGCGGCTTCGCCGCCGTCTTCCTGCCGCCCTCCGCGCCGCAGCGAACATAGACCATCGTCCCGTAGCGGCCCTGCACTTCCGAATCCATCCAGCGCAAAATCAATACGCGGCCATTGAACAAGACCACCTCGCGGTCCTGCGCGCTGCCCGGCGGATCTTCGGCAGGCCCGATGAAAGTCTTGCCGCCCTCCGCGCCCTTCAGGCGCAGCTCGGTCGGGGTCGCCTGGTCGGCGAGGTGCATCATGACGCCGCCGGTCGGGCCCAGTGTAATGACGTAAGGTTGATTGCAGCCCCGGGCGGCAGCCGCCTCGGTGCGCGCGCGGTCTTCCTCCTTGTGATAGGCGGCAAGTCCCCAGCGACCGACGATGTCCTGCGGCGGGAAGGCCGGCGGCAGTGTCGGACCGATGGCCGGAGCTGCCGGCGTTTCGGGCTGCGGTCCGGTGGCGCAGCCGGAAAGCCCGAGGGCCAGCAAGACAATTGCTGCGGCACTCGAGATCGTGAGACGGGCGGGCTGATGCATTCCGGCTCCCCAGAGACAGGTCTCAACTTTGGATGGCCGGAGCGGCCAGCGCAAGCACGCATTCGCAGATCATGATTGCGCCCGTCCCGAGCCTCGCAGCTTGACTCCCCGGCGCGAAGGCAATATTTCCCAGGCAGCGTTTGGCACTCCCTGATGGTGAGTGCTAAATGACTGACATACCGACACTTTCTGTTCATGAGACGC
>JBKPOS010000147.1:0-7184 GCA_046733215.1 Gemmatimonadota bacterium | reverse complement strand
CCGATGAGCCCGAGTCGCTCGGTGCGATCGGCCTCGCGGCGCGCGAGAAACTCGACAACCTGATCTTCGTGATCAACTGCAATCTCCAGCGGCTTGATGGCCCGGTGCGCGGCAACGGCCAGATCATCCAGGAACTCGAAGCGATCTTCCGTGGGACTGGCTGGAACGTGATCAAAGTCATCTGGGGCTCGGACTGGGATCCGCTCCTTGCCGCTGATCACGACGGCGTGCTCGTCAAGCGCATGGGAGAGATCGTCGACGGCCAGTATCAGAAGTATGCGGTCGAAGACGGCGCCTACATGCGCGAGCATTTCTTCGGAGTCGATCCGCGCCTGCTCGAGATGGTCAAGCACCTGTCAGACGAGCAACTGAAAAAGTTGCGTCTTGGCGGTCACGACCCCGTCAAGGTGTACAACGCCTACAAGGCCGCGATCGACACCACCGGACAGCCGACGGTCATCCTCGCCCGCACCATCAAAGGCTACGGCCTCGGCGAAGCCGGCGAGGGCAAGAACATCACCCACCAGCAGAAGAAGATGAACGAATCGGATCTGCGGATCTTCCGCACACGATTCGGCATTCCGATCTCCGACGATGAGATCGCGGACGCACCGTTCTATCGTCCACCCGATGACAGCCCGGAACTGCAGTATCTGCGTGAACGACGCAAGGCGCTCGGCGGGTACGTGCCGTCGCGATCGGTTCGTGTCGAGCCGCTCAATGCGCCGATCGACCCGCTCTTCGAGGAGTTCTACAAGGGCACCGAAGGACGCAAGGCCTCGACGACGATGGTGTTCGTCCGCATCCTGGCGAAGCTGCTTCGCGACAAGGAGATTGGCGAGCTGATTGTCCCGATCATTCCCGACGAGGCGCGGACCTTCGGCATGGAATCGCTGTTCCGCGCCATCGGTATCTATTCGCACGTTGGACAGAAGTATGAGCCGGTCGACATGGACACTCTCCTTTATTACAAGGAGGCGCAGAACGGCCAGATTCTCGAGGAAGGGATCACCGAGGCGGGATCGATGTCGTCGTTCATTGCCGCGGGCAGCGCCTATGCGACGCACGGGGTCAACACGATTCCGTTCTTCATCTACTATCGATGTTCGGCTTCCAGCGGGTCGCCGACCTGATTTGGGCGGCCGCGGATTCACGTGTGAGGGGATTCCTCGTTGGCGCCACCGCGGGCAGAACGACGCTTGCCGGCGAGGGATTACAGCATCAGGACGGCCATACGCACGTGTACTCACTGGCGACGCCGAACTGCCTCTCCTACGACCCTGCCTATGCGTACGAGCTGGCAGTGATCATCCAGGACGGCATCCGTCGCATGTATCGCGACCAGGAAAGCATCTTCTACTACCTGACCGTGATGAACGAGCAGTATGAGATGCCGCCGATGCCCGAAGGCACGCGCGACGGCATCCTCAAAGGCATGTATCGCCTGCGTCCCACGGCAAACCCGAAGGCAAAGTTGCGCGCACAGTTGTTCGGCAGCGGCGCGATCCTCAACGAGGTGCTGGCGGCGCAGACGTTGCTCGAAAAATACGACGTCGCGGCTGACGTGTGGAGCGTGACGTCCTACCAGGAGTTGTACCGCGACGGTCATGCGTGCGACCGCTGGAACATGCTGCACCCGGGCGATACGCCGAAACTTTCGTACGTGGCGAAGTGCATGAAGGATGCACCGGGCGTCCTCGTGGCCGCGTCTGATTACTTGAAGGTCCTGCCGGACTCGATCGATCAGTGGATGCCTCGGCGCATGCGGTCGCTGGGCACGGATGGCTTCGGCCGCAGCGAAGATCGCGCGCGTCTGAGGGATTTCTTCGAAGTGGATTCGCGGTTCGTGGCGCTTGCGACGCTCGCCGAGCTCGCCCAGGACGGCCAGCTCGATCGCAAGGTCGTGGCGCAGGCGATCAAGGACTTGGAGATAGATCCGGAGAAACTGAACCCGGCGAAGAGCTAACGGAGAGGGCGAAGGAAACGGAGTTCACAACGAAGGAACGGACTTAACGGAGACGAACGAAGGTTTATTTGTTTTTCAGAACGGAATACGTCTTCTTCGTTCGTCTTCGTTTCCTTCGTTGCTTCGTTGTGACCTCCGTTTTCTCCGTCACCTCAAACGCAGAAATCACACTCTATGCCCACAGACTTCACTCTGCCCGAGCTTGGCGAAAACGTCACGGCCGGTGACGTGGTTCGTGTGCTCGTCTCCCCTGGAGATTCGGTCGCGAAGGATCAACCTGTTCTGGAGTTGGAAACCGACAAAGCCACGATTGAGGTCCCCTCGAGCGTCGCCGGGACCGTCAAGGACATCCGCGTCAAACAGGGAGAGCGAATCAAAGTCGGCCAGGTCGTGCTGACGGTCGACGACGGCGGAGCGGCGGCACCGAAAGGCGCGACCGGGAAAGCGGCGGACGAGGGCGCCAAACCCAAGCCGCAACCGCCCGGCGGACCTGAGGAAGGCGGGTTGAGTCAAAAGGCGCCTGGACAAGCCGAGGCTGCAGCGAGCAGTGGCGGCGCGAAGCGGGCAAAAGAAGAGGCCGGCCAGGGACGTGCCGACCAACCGGAGGCGCAGCAGGCCGAGCCCGCCGCCGAGCCAAAGCCTCGCCGCGGTGAGGTCGTCGATATCAGCCGCGGAGCGCGTGCGGCCGCGACCCCTGCCGCTTCTGCCGAAACAGCCGATCAAGGCCCGGCAGCACCGGCGGCGCCATCCGTGCGACGGCTCGCTCGCGAACTTGGGGTCGATATCCGGCGTGTCTCCGGCAGCGGTCCTGGAGGACGAATCAGCAACGAGGACGTGCAGGCCTTCGTTCGCAACGCGCTTTCCTCCGGTGGCGGCGGTCCCGCGATCGCGGCGCCAGGGGTGCTTCCCGATTTCACGAAGTGGGGGGAAGTCGAACGCAAGCCGATGAGCAACATCCGCCGAAAGACGGCGGAGCATCTCAGTTCGGCCTGGAATCAGATTCCTCACGTCACGCAGCACGACAAAGCGGACATTACCACCGTTGAAGAACTCCGGAAGAAGTACGCGTCACAAGCGGAAAAGGCTGGCGGCAAACTGACGATGACGGCGATTGCGCTGAAGATCGCGGCGGCGGCGCTGCAGCGGTTCCCGCAGTTCAATGCGTCGGCCGATGTTTCGCGCAACGAGATCGTCTTTCGCAAGTACGTGCACGTCGGCGTCGCGGTGGATACGCCGCGTGGTTTGCTGGTCCCGGTGATTCGTGACGTCGATCGCAAAGGGATCGTCGAGCTCGCCGTCGATCTGGCCAACGTGTCGGAGAAAGCCCGCGCCGGCAAGCTGTCGCTCGACGAGATGCAGGGTGGCGGCTTCACCATCACCAACCTCGGCGGCATTGGCGGCACGGCCTTCACACCGATTGTGAACTGGCCGGAAGTCGCGATTCTTGGAATCTCGCGGGGCGCCACCGAACCCGTATACGACGGACAAACATTTCGGCCACGCCTGCTGCTTCCTCTCTCGCTGTCATACGACCACCGGGTCATCGACGGCGCCGATGGCGCGCGATTCCTGCGCTGGATCGTCGACGCGCTCGAACAACCGTTCGTTACGTGGCTGTAGGAGTTTCTTCGGTGGCTCAATCGCAGGTTGTCGTTATCGGTGCGGGCCCTGGCGGCTATGCCGCTGCTTTTTACGCCGCCGACCTCGGCATGCAGGTGGCGCTGGTCGATCCGGCGGTGAATCCGGGCGGGGTGTGTCTGTATCGCGGCTGCATCCCGTCGAAAGCGCTGCTGCACGTCGCCGACGTGCTGAATGAGGCGCGCCACGCCGAAGCGTGGGGTGTCACCTTCGGCGCGCCGAAGATCGACATTGACAAGCTGCGCGCGTTCAAGTCGAGAGTCGTGAATCAGTTGACCGGCGGTCTGGGGCAGCTCTCGAAGCAGCGCAAGATCGCCTACATCCAGGGCACCGCCGGCTTTCGTGATGCGCGCACGCTTGAAATCTCCCGCGAAGGGCAATCACAACCCGAGACGCTGAGTTTCGAGCATGCGATCATCGCCACCGGATCCCGGCCCTCGACGTTGCCCGGTGTGACGCTGCAAAGTCCGAGACTCATGGATTCGACCAGCGCGCTGGAAGTGCCGGATCTTCCTCGTTCGCTGCTGGTCGTCGGCGGTGGATACATCGGTCTCGAGCTTGGCACCGTGTATGCGGCGCTCGGAACCAGGGTGACGGTCGTGGAAATGACCGATGGGCTGCTTCCCGGTGCCGACCGCGATCTTGTCAACGTTCTCGCGCGCCGGATCGAGTCGATGTCGGAGGCCGTGCTCCTGAAAACAAAAGTCGTCGCGATGAAGGAAGTGAAAGACGGGATCGCGGTGACGTTTGAAGGCGAGGGCCTTCCTGCTGATGCGCCGAGAGAGCGGACGTTCGATCGCGTGCTGGTGTCAGTCGGACGTCGGCCGAATTCTGCGGTTCCCGGGCTCGATCGCACTCGCGTCAAAGTGACCGCTCGCGGCTTCATCGAGGTCGATCCAGCGCGCCGCACGGCAGAACCGTCGATCTATGCCATCGGAGACGTTGTCGGCGAGCCGATGCTTGCGCACAAGGCGTCGCATGAGGGGCGCGTCGCCGTCGAAGCGATCGCCGGCGAGCGCGTGGCGTTCGAGCCACTCGCCATCCCGGCAGTGGTCTTTACTGACCCGGAACTCGCATGGTGCGGGTTGACTGAGACCGACGCCCAGAAGCAAAAACGTGAAGTGACGGTGACGCGTTTCCCCTGGGCTGCATCCGGCCGTGCCCTGACGCTCGATCGAACCGACGGCATGACCAAGCTCATACTCGATCCAAAGACCGAGCGGGTTCTCGGCGTCGGGATCGTCGGCCCCGGTGCCGGTGAACTCATCGCCGAGGGCGTGCTGGCGGTAGAAATGGGAGCGAACGCCACCGACGTCCGCATGACAATCCATCCGCACCCGACCTTGTCTGAAACGATCATGGAGTCGGCCGAAGTGTTCTTCGGCCAGGCCACACACGTCTACCGGCCGCGGAAGAAGGCGTAACAGCGCATCTACCGCGCGAATCGCGCTGCCGTCAGGAAAACGGAATTCAGCATCTCCGGCGTGAGCTTTCGTGTGTTCGTGTTCTGCCGGCTTGGATGGTAGGACGCAATCACCGCCGGGCCACCTGCGGGATGGTAGACGAGCCCGTGCCCGAAGTGCGGTTTGGGACGGAATGCGATTCCGCGATCGCCGAGCAGCCGCCAGGCGGCATCAAACGCAATTCGGCCGAGCGCCACGATCACCTTGATCCGTCGCAACGCCGCGGCTTCGGCGACGAGGTGCGGATGGCAGGCCGCGATCTCGTGTGGTGTTGGCTTGTTGCCGGGAGGTGCACATCGCACCGCCGCCAGAATGTAGGCATCCTGCAACGCCAGGCCATCATCCGATCGCTGTGACGTCGCTATGTTCGCGAACCCGGCCTCGTGCATTGCACGCATCAAAAAATCACCCGATCCATCGCCGGTGAAAACGCGCCCGGTCCGATTCGCGCCGTGCGCAGCGGGTGCCAGGCCGAGAACGAGGACCCGCGCCAGCGGGTCGCCAAAGCCAGGCACCGGCCGTCCCCAGTAGGTGTCGGCCCGATGCGCCGCTTTCTTTTCGCGTGCAATCTGTGCGCAATAGGTGCGCAGCCGCGCACAGCGATTGCAATGGACGATGTCGCGTGTGATCGCTGCCAGTGGTGAGTGCGGCATCCTGCGGAAGACGTCAGCGGGCAGCAGCGAGCGATTGCACCTGCTCGTGTGCGTGGTAGGACGATCGCACAAGTGGTCCGGACTCGACGTGGCCGAACCCGAGATCGAGTCCGATTCGTTTCAGTTCGGCGAATTCAGCCGGCGTGTAATAACGCGACATCGGAAGATTCGCCAGCGATGGACGGAGATACTGCCCGATCGTCACGATCTGGCAGCCCGCTTCTTTCAGATCGCGAAGAGTCGACACCACTTCGTCCCATTCCTCGCCGAGACCAACCATGATGCCGGACTTGGTTGGAATGCCGGGCGCATAGCGACGCGATCGATCGAGCAGCTGAAGCGCCCGATCATACCGGCCGCCCGGGCGCGCGAGCCGATACATCCGCGGCACGGTCTCGATGTTGTGATTGAGGATGTCGGGCCCGGCATCAAGCACCGTCCGCAGCGCGTTTTCGTCCCCTTTGAAATCGGGGATCAGCACTTCGACGCTGCACTCCGGGATTCGCGCGCGTGTTTCGGTAATCGTCCGCGCAAAGTGACCCGCGCCATAGTCCGGTAGATCGTCTCGATCGACTGAGGTGATCACGACGTGCGCGAGGCTCATCGTTTCGATGGCGCTCGCAACGTGCGCAGGTTCGTGCGGATCGGGAGCGGTCGGCGTTCCATGGATCACGTTGCAGTAGCCGCAGGATCTCGTGCACGTGTCGCCGAGAATCATGAACGTCGCGGTTCCGTGGTGCCAGCACTCCCCGATGTTTGGGCAGTTTGCCTCCTCGCACACAGTATGAAGGCCGAGCGTCCGCATCAGCCCCTTCAACCGGTGATAGTTCTCCGAACCGGGGGCACGCACTTTCAGCCACTCGGGCTTGGGCAGGCGCGGGAGCTCGTCAGCGCGCTTCCGTCGGCCGCGAATGAGGTTCACGGGGATAACCTGCATGAACTTTCAATTATAAGGCTCAGGGCTCAGGGCTCAGGGCTCAGGGCTTAGGGCTTAGGGCGCAGGGCTTAGGGCTTAGGGCTTAGGGCTTAGGGCTTAGGGCTCAGGGCTTAGGGGAGCGCGTTCGCCGCTCACTCACGTCCTGTGAGCGCGAGCGGCGTTATCCGCATGCCGGACGGCAGCGAATTGGCAGAAACCGGTATCGCCGAGGTCTACATCCGCAGCATGTCGAGCGCGAGTGCGCGGTGGCATAGATCGCCGATTGTGACCGCAAAAATCGCCAGTCCTCATTCTCAATCGCCAATCGCCAATCGTCACTCTCAATCGTCAATCGCCAATCTGAAAATCGCCAATCATCAATCCGCAGTCGACAATGTTTTAGGTTAGCTTATGAATATGCAAAAGCTCGCCATTACTTGGTACGGACACTCGACGTTCGTGATTACGACGCCGGGCGGGAAGCGAATTGTGACCGATCCGTTTCTCGAGCAGAATCCAGTGTGTCCGCCGAACATGAAGAAGATTAC
>JBKPOS010000146.1:0-41783 GCA_046733215.1 Gemmatimonadota bacterium | reverse complement strand
ACGGTGAACAGGGCGCTCCGCTCACCAAGGAGTCCCGTTCACCGTTCACTTTTCACTGTTGACGCTTTTCTCTTATGTCCATCTCCCCCGAAATCCTGAAGCAGGTCAAGACCATCGAGCTGCGCACTCGCGGCCTCGTCGGCTCGATCTTCGCCGGAGAGTATCGCTCTGTGTTTCGCGGGCAAGGCATGGAGTTCGCCGAGGTGCGGGCCTATCAGGCGGGCGACGACTTCCGTACGATCGATTGGAATGTCTCCGCCCGTCTGGGCACTCCCTTCGTCAAGACCTATACCGAAGAGCGAGAGCTAACCCTGTTCTTGGTAGTGGACCGGTCCGGCTCGACCCGCTTTGGCGATCCGGTGACCAAGAGCGGGCTAGCGGTGGAGGTAGCAGCCGTGCTCGCACTCGCGGCTGCATTTCAGAGTGATCGAGTAGGCGCGCTTTTCTTCACCGACCAGGTGGAGCATGTCGTGCCGCCCCAGAAAGGACGGCGGCATGCGCTCAGGGTCATCCGTGACCTGGTCGCATTCGAACCCAAGGGCCGCGCGACCAATCTCGCCGCAAGCCTTACCTATGCAGGTCGATTACTGCGACACCGAAGCATCGTGGTTCTTCTCTCCGATTTCTTTGCCGAAGGATGGGAGCGGCCGTTGCGTCGGCTGTCGGCCCGCCACGAGGTGGTGGCGATCACTGTGGAAGATCCTCGCGAGCGGGTGCTGCCCGAGGCGGGATGGGTCGAGCTGACGGACGCCGAATCGGGGAAACGCGTGCTGGTAGATACCGGCAACCGCGCGCTTCGGCAGCGGATCGAGCGTCTCGCTGAGCAGCGCCGGGAAGACCGTAAGCGGGTTCTGTCCGCGGCAGGCGTAGATCATCTGGAGCTGGAGACGGGCTCCGACTACAAGCTGCCGCTCCGGCGGCACTTCGCCATGCGAGCGCGACGAGTAGGTCGCCGATGATCGCGTTGGCGTTGCTGCTCCAGGCGGGGCTGCCCACGGTCGGCGACACAGTTTGGATCCGGCGGATGGTCGCGGCGCCCGCGGGGCGAGCCGTTCGTGCAGCCGACTGGACGCCGACCGGCGACATCGAGGTTCTGGGACATCCGCGGGTTGTATTGCGGGGTGACTCCGCAGAGGTCTCGTACCCCGTCACGCTCTGGGCTCCAGGTACTCAGACGATTCAGGTCCCCGGCCCGCTGCTGGTCGGCGGCGACGGCCGCATGGATTCATTGCCCCCGGCTACGATAACGCTCGCTGCTCGGAGCGTGCTGCCGCCCGGTCCGCGCGACTCGATCAAACCGCAACCCACGACGCCACCTGTCTCGCTTAGAGAGGAGAGTCCGATCCCGCTTCTCATCCTGCTCGGCGCGGCAGCTCTGCTGCTGCTGCCGCTCCATTGGTGGTGGCGTCGGCGGGGACCCGCGGTCCCAGTTGGGGTGGTTGCCCCGGGCGCGATAGGCGAGCCTGCAGTCGAGCGCTGGGCCGATGCCGGGGAATCGCGGGCTGTCGTGTCCGCAGCAGTGGAACGACTGCGCGATGCAATCGCCGCTGCTCTCCCGGAAGCGTCACCGGAGATCGACACCGAAACCTGCCTGGCCCTGGTCGAGCAGCGGCGACCCACTTGGCCAGGTGCAGAACTCGGAGAGTTGCTTCGGGCCATGGACAAGGCCCGCTTCGCTCACTTACCGGACGTTGACGCGGTCGG
This sequence comes from Gemmatimonadota bacterium, assembly GCA_046733215.1. Lineage (GTDB taxonomy): Bacteria > Gemmatimonadota > Gemmatimonadetes > Gemmatimonadales > GWC2-71-9 > DASQPE01. The sequence goes on along the minus strand of JBKPOS010000146.1, from coordinate 40,079 downwards.
CATGTACCGGTCGGCGTCGGATCTCGGCCGACGCATTACGGGAGCGCCCGCTTGAGCTTCGTCCGTCCCTGGCTGCTACTCCTGCTTCTTGCCCTCCCACTCTGGTGGTGGCGACGGAGACGTACGGGCTCGGGGGTCACGTACAGCGATGTGGGCGTCGCCGGTGCGCTCGGCACCCGCTGGTGGGTGCGGCTGCCAGTGGCTCTTCGGTCCCTCGCTCTGGCAAGCTGGATACTTGCGGCCGCCGGTCCTCGTATTGGCGGGGACCGAATCGAGCTCAAGAAGGAGGGCATCGCGATCGTCATCGCGATCGACATTTCGAGCAGCATGCTCGCGGAAGACTTCGCGCCTTCCAACAGGCTCGAAGTTGCCAAGCGTCAGGCGATCGCATTCATCCGGGGGCGCAGCGCAGACCGGATCGGAGTCGTCGCCTTCGCTGGCGAAGCGCTGACACAAGTACCCGTCACGCTCGACTATCCGGTGGTCGAGCAGGCGGTCACGGACATCAAGATCGGAAGCCTGGAAGACGGAACCGCGATCGGCAGCGGATTGGCAGTTGCGGTGAATCGGCTGCGACGATCACCCGACAAGAGCAAGGTGATTCTGTTGCTGACCGACGGCGAGAACAACAAGGGCCTCATCGATCCGCGCACAGCGGCGGCGACCGCAGGCGCGTACGGGATCAGGGTCTACACCATCGGGGTCGGCACGGAGGGTGAAGCCCCGATTCCGACCGGTCGCGGACTCGGGGGCGGCTTCCGGTACGAAATTCTTCCGGTCAAGATCGACGAGGAACTGCTCAAAGAGATTGCGGCCAAGACCGGGGGCCAGTACTTCCGCGCCAAGGATAGCGAGGCGTTGAGCCGCATTTTCCACCAGATTGATCAGCTGGAGAAGACCCCGATTTCGGTGACGCGGTATACCCGCTACGACGAAGCCATCCGTCCATTCGTCCTGCTGGGGTTGCTGGCGCTCGGGCTCGAGCTGCTGCTCAATGCGACCCTCGTGGTGAGAGTCCCATGATTTTCGAGACGCCGCTTTTGTTGGCCTTGACTCCGTTGCTCGCGTTGCTGCTGGGCGCTCTGGCCTGGGCGGCCCGGCGCAGGAGGGTGCGGTTTGCAACGGCATGGTCCGCGGCGCTGGGACGCATCGCACGCGGCCGGGTGCGACGCGGTCCTCTGGCCGTCGGACTCGCCACCCTTTGCGCGGGCATTGCGCTTGCCGGTCCGAGAGGTGGACGTGCCAAGGTCACCGCGGAGACCCACGCGCTTAATCTGGTAATCGCGATGGACATTTCGCGGTCGATGCTGGCGGAAGACGTTAGCCCGAACCGTCTGCAGCATGCTGTCAGAGAGAGCCGCCGCCTGGTACAGGACATCGAAGGCGATCGAGTCGGACTGATCGCGTTTGCCGGGCGGAGCTATATACTGACGCCGCTCACGATCGATGGTGGCGCCGTACGCATGTACCTGGACGGACTCGATCCGGACCTGGCCAGCGAAGGAGGTACCAGTCTGGCAGCGGTCCTTCAGCAGGGAGGACAGCTGCTGACGGTGGGCAGCGATGCGGCGGATCGGGTACTGGTTGTGTTCACCGATGGCGAGGGGCACGACTCGCTTCCGGATGCCGTTCTTCAAGCCCAGGCACTCAAGTCGCGCGGGGTGCACCTGGTGCTGGTCGCAGAAGGACGAGCGGATCCGGTCAAGATCCCGATTCGCGATTCCACCGGCAGCCTGCTCGAGTATAAGCTCGATGAGCAAGGCCAACCGGTGCGAACTCAGCGGCGGGACGACATTCTGCGCGCTCTCGCCGATGCGGCCGAAGGGACCGTCGTCCCGGCCGACCTTCCGGATCAGGCTGGGGCGGTGAAGAACATTGTCGCCGCGTTCAAGCGAAGCCCAATCTCGGAGACCCGCATTGCCGACCTGGTTCCCAGAGGATGGATGCCCGCGCTCGCGGGGGTGCTCGTGCTGCTGGTCTTTACGTTCACCACGCGCGGAGCAGCGCTCGCGGCCCTAGCGGGCGTGTCGGTCCTGGCCGCGACGGCGCAGGCCCAACGTCCCGCACCCGGTGATCGTGCCCTCGCAGCGGGAGATCCGCTCGGCGCGGCCAAAGCATGGCTTCAGCAGGCGGGCCGTGGGACGGCCCGCGACACAGCGTTCTATAACGCAGGGACCGCGGCCCTCGAGGCAGGTAACTTTGACGTCGCGCGCGGTGCCCTTACCGAGGCCGTTAAGTCCGCCGACCCCGCACTTCGGTATCGTGCGCTCTACAACCTGGGCACGGCGGCATTAGAGCAGGCCCGCCGCGATTCTACCCGTCGCAACGCTCTCCTGGATGAAGCGACCACGAACCTCCGCAGTGCACTCGTGCTTCAGCCCAGCTCGGCACGGGCAAAGTGGAACCTCGAGCTGGCATTGCGCCGTCGGCCCCCGGAGTCGGGCGGCGGCGGAGGTGGACGACCTCCATCCGGTGGTGGTGGCGGGCAACGACCGCAGCCGGCCGAGCAAGCTCCTGGTCCTCAAGGCTTGAGTGAGGCGGAGGCCGAGCAAATTCTCAACTCGATGGAACGCCAGGAGCGGGCGACCAGGTCGGAGCAGGAGAGCCGGTTCCGAGGTGGCGCTGGAGGAGTGAAGGATTGGTGACCTGGCTCTTGGCGCCGGTTGCGTGGCTCTGGCTTCAGGGCGGGGGCCTCGAGGTGCGGCTCTACACCGACGAGGACCGGATCACGCTCGGAGACGATTTGGTGCTCACGGTGCAGGCAACCGCGGGCGGAAACATGCCGGTTCAGATCTCGCTCCCCAACATCACCGGCTTCGAGATCACCGGTCGCAGCGAGCACACTGAAGTTTCACAGCTCGGTACTCCCAGTCGCACCACGACCCTCGAGCTGAGGCTCCGCGCCCTGAAGCCGGGCCGATGGGAACTCGGTCCGGCCCGAGCACAACAGGGGACCGTGGTCGCTCGAGCGGGACCCGTCATCGTCCAGGTCGACGAAGTGCCGGGGGCCGCTACCGTGGCCAGCAATCCGGTGCTCAAGCGGCTGCTCGATCGTGCACCCACGCCTCCGCACCCGGGCCAGCCCGCGGTGAGCCTGGTGCTCTCGAGCGACAGCGCAGCGGTCGGCGAGCAGGTGGATGTCCTGACGGCTGCATGGTTCCCCCGCGAGTTGCGAAGCCAATTGCGGCGGCCGCCGACGCTTCAACCGCCGGTCATCGAGGGAGTGTGGAGCTATCCGCAGCCCGCCCCTCCAGGCATAGCCGCTACCCGATCGGTCGCGGGCGTGCTGTACGACCTGTTCGTAGCCCATCAGATTGTCTTTCCGCTCCAACCCGGCCGGATCCAGGTCACGCCGGCCATCCTGAAATACAGCGTCCCCATTGCACTCCAGTTCTTCAGTCAGGAAGAGCGATACACGCTGCAGAGCGCGCCGGCGGTGCTCACCATCTCGCCCACGCCCAGTGCTGGCCGCCCGAGCGGGTATGCAGGCGCAGTTGGCGGCGGGCTTCGCTTGGAGCGGGTGGTGGACCCACCCTCCGCCCGCGCCGGCGAGCCGGTCGCCGTCACCTTTCGTCTCACGGGTGACGGAAACCCGGCCCTCTGGCCGGCACCTGAGATCACCTGGCCTTCGGGTGTGCGGGCATATCCGGATCGAACCGACGAGCATTTGGCAACCAGCTCGGGCCGACTGGGTGGGACCAAGACATTCCGCTACACGGTGGTGCCCGATTCATCCGGGCCGCTCGCTCTACCTGCCGCGATCTACACCTATTTCGACGTCGACGCCCGCGCCTTTCGTTCGAGCGTTCTGGCGGCAGATCGGTTGATCGTGGCCCAAGGCCCGGAAGCCACCGCCTCTCGCCCCCTCCCACCCCCGTTGCTCGAGCCTCGAGGTGTCGAACTGGCGCACCGCATTACCACCGACATGACGGCATGGCTCTGGATGCTGATTGCCGCGACGCCCCCGGTTCTGTTCTTCGCGCGACGTGGGTTTCGCCGTCGTCGACGCCAAAGGCCAGCACCGGTTGTCGCCGATCCTCGCAGCGCCGGGTTCGAGCTTGAGAACTTGATTCGTGAACTGGTGCCGTCTCCTGAAGCCCTGACCCCGGGGCGTCTGGTGTCGGCACTGCGAACTGCGGGTGTCGAGCCGGCACTCGCCGCGCGCCTGGTTGAGCTGCGGAGTAAGCTCCAGGAGGCGCGCTTTGGACCGGCCAGCGGCGGTGTACCGGGAACTCTCGCGGCGGACGCGCGCGCTGCGGCGGCCACACTGTCCGACGGACAACGACACCGTCGATACGCTGCGGGCGGCCTGCTGGCTTTCCTGATCCTCGCCGGGGCGCGCGCACACGCCCAGTCGCTCTCTCCAGAGTGGCAGTACGAACATGGAGCCCTGCACGGAGCCGTTGAAGCGTTTGCCGGTCGTATCGCGACTGCACCTTCCGACCCCGCCAATTGGTACGACATCGGCGCGGCCTACTATCGTCTCGGTCTCGATGGGCGGGCGGCGGCAGCATGGCAGCAGGCCCAGCGCCTCGCACCACGCAATCGCTCGGTAATCCGCGCTCTGGAGCTGGTCCCCCCGCCCGAGTCCGGTAGTGCTGGAAGATTGTGGAGCCCGCCTTTCACCTGGCGGGAGCTGAGCCTCCTGGCGGCGTTTCTATGGCTGACCGGCTGGGCTCTTCTGGTAGCACGTTCCCGTCGAGCCCGTGAGTTGGGAATCGGCCTGGCGAGTCTCGCAGTCCTTCTGACAGCCTCGGCCTTGTTTCTTCGTGAACGCGAGCGACGGCCCCTGGGCCTGCTCCTGGGCAAGACAGCTCTGCAACTGTCGCCTCATGAGCGGGCTCCCTCCATTGCGCCACTCGACCCGGGCACAGCCGTCCTCGTGGTGCGTCGCGCGCCCGGTTGGGCCATGGTAGATGCTCCAGGTGGGCGACTGGGCTGGGTGCCGATGGATTCTCTTGTGATGCTGCGGGGGAGCTGACGACTATGACGCGGCGGGTCGCAATCCTGCCCGATGCCGTAGCCGATCAGATCGCCGCCGGTGAAGTGGTCGAGCGGCCGGCGTCGGTGGTCAAGGAGTTGGTCGAGAACGCGCTGGACGCCGACGCGCGGCATGTGCGGGTGCGCCTGGAGCAGGGGGGCAAGACGCTGATCGAGGTGAGCGACGATGGTACGGGCATGGGGCGCGAGGATGCAGTGCTCGCACTCGACCGGCATGCAACCAGCAAGATTCGGTCGGCGGCGGACCTGGTCGGGGTGCGCAGCTTCGGCTTCCGGGGTGAGGCGTTGCCTGCCATCGCGTCCGTCTCGCGACTGGCCCTCATAACTAGCGACGGGGAAGGCGAAGGATCCCAGCTTGCGGTCGCGGGCGGCCGGCTCGATCGTGTCGATCCGGTGGCGCGACAACGCGGCACAACGGTGGCCGTGCGTGGCCTGTTCTTCAACACCCCGGCTCGGCGGAAATTTCTTCGATCCACTGCCAGCGAAACCCGGGCAGCCCACGACGCTCTCACGACGCTCGCTCTCGCCCATCCGGAAGCCGGCTTCGAGCTCGAGGTGGATGGGATTCAGCGGCTTCAGGTTTCCGGGAACCAGACGCTCACCGAGCGAATCGCGGCGGTGTGGGGCCGCGAGCTGGCGGGCTCACTCGTGCCGGTGAGTTACGCGGCGGGCTCATTCAAGGTGGACGGGTTCGTGCAGCGTCCGGCGGACGCAAAGCCGACCGGTCGTCGGACTCAGCTCTTCGTGAACGGCCGTCCGTTCAAGGATCCCTTTCTCATCAGGGCAGCCGAGGCGGGATACCGGTCCTCCATCCATCCGGGCGACCGCCCCTCACTGCTACTCGCCCTCACGGTGGCGCCTGACATGGTCGACGTCAACGTGCATCCGGCAAAGCTGGAGGTCCGCTTCCGCGACCGGATGGGGGTCGAACGAGTGGTAGAAGAGGCCGTGCGACATGCCTTGGGCAAGCTCGTCGCCGCCGCAGCGGTGGGGCACAGTGCAGGCTGGGCCGGAGGATCCCGTTCATCGGACTCGACGCCCGTCAACGACGGCGCAAGCGCCGAGATGGTCGGGCAGTCCGAGCTTCTGCCCGCTGCGTCGATGTCAGAGGATCAGCCGGAATTCCACGTGCCGCTGATCCAGATGTTCGACACCTACGTCGTATACGAGTCCTCTGATGGCATCGTGATCGTCGATCAGCACTCGGCGCACGAGCGTATCATCTATGAGCTGGCCATGGATCAGCTGCGGGGACATGGCGCGGCGGCCCAGCACCTGCTGCTTCCTATTAGTCTAGAGCTCACCGATGAAGAGCTGGAAGCACTGGAGAGCTACGGTGACGAGATCCGCTCGGTCGGATTCGAGGCGGAGCCGTTTGGCGGACGCAGCGTTGTGCTCCACGCCGTGCCGTCACCGCATCCAAGGTTCGATGGAGGAGCCTGCTTTCGGGAGACGGTCGCCGACCTGGCACGCGGACGTTTCGGAGGCTGGTCCAATCGGCTGGAACGATTCGCGGCGAGCTATGCCTGCCGCGCGGCAATCAAGGCTGGTCAGCCACTGAGCGAGCCCGAGATGCGGCGCCTGCTGCTTCGCCTCTTCGAGACTGAGCTTCCCCCGCACGACGTTCACGGCCGGGCAACCATCGTGCAACTACCCCGCGAGGAGCTGGAGCGCCGGTTTGGCCGGCGCTAACCTCCCAGTCATCGTCGGTCCCACCGCCGTGGGCAAGACAGCCGTTGCGCTCGCGCTTGCCCAGTACCTGCCCCTCGAGGTGATTTCCGCCGACTCTCGACAGGTCTACCGGCGCCTGGACATCGGGACCGCCAAACCCACGGCGCGCGAGCGCTCACGCCTGGCGCATCATGGCCTGGATCTGATAAATCCGGGCGAGCGTTACAGTGCGGGGCGATTTGCCAAGGACGCTCACGGCTGGATCAGCGCGATCCGGGCGCGCGATCGACAGCCGGTGGTTGTGGGCGGGACAGGGCTTTACATCAAAGCGCTGGTGGACGGCTTGTTCCTCGAGCCGCCCTTTGATCCTGCGCGACGGGGGACGCTCCAGCAGTGGACCACGGCGCTGGATGCGAGGGAGCTGCTTCGGTGGGCCGACCGCCTCGACCCCAAGTTCGCCGGAGGCGGGCGGCAACGAGCCGCCCGCGCGATCGAGGTCGTGTTGCTCACAGGACGTCCGCTGACCTGGTGGCAGATAGCAGCGCGTGAGGAGAGCGGCGTACGTCCGTGGTACGTTCATCTGACGGTTCCACGGGCGGTCCTGCATCAGCGTATCAGCAACCGGGCGCAGGAAATGGTGCGCCGCGGCCTGATCGAGGAAGTCGCAGCGGTGCTGTCGGAAGGCCACGATGCACGAGCCTCCGGGCTGGATGGCATCGGCATCCGGGAGGTGGTCGAGTACCTTCATGGGCGGCGGCCCCGTGACACCGTCGCCGATGCGATTGCCATGAATACACGACGCTACGCCAAACGACAGGAGACGTGGTTCCGGCACCAGCTTTCGGCCCCGGTGCTGCTCCTGGATGCCACGCGGTCGCCCGAAAAGCTCGCCGCCGAGATCGCAGCGGCATGGGAGGAGAGGGTGCAGGCATGAGAGTCGGGATTACCTGCTATCCGACCTACGGTGGGTCGGGAGCCGTGGCAACCGAGCTCGGTTTGGCGCTGGCACGTCGGGGGCATGAAGTCCATTTCATTACCTATGACTCTCCTTTCCGGCTTCGTGGCTACGCCGAGCGGGTTTACTTCCACCAGGTAGAAACGCGGATGGGACGTTACCCGCTGTTCGATCACTATCCCTACACGCTCGCGCTGGCCTCGAAGCAGCACGAGGTCGCACTTAGGGAAGAGTTGGAAGTCCTGCACGTGCACTATGCAATCCCCCACGCCACCACCGCCTACCTCGCGCGGGAAATGCTCCGGGGTACGCGGGAACTCCGCGTGATCACGACTTTGCACGGCACCGACATCACGTTGGTAGGCCAAGAGTCGAGCTTCTACGGGATAACCCGCTTCTCCATCGAGCAGTCCGACGCGGTTACGGCCGTCTCGGCCTTTCTGCGTGACGAGACCTACCGGGCGTTCAGCTGTGTCGGCTGCGACGTACGAGTCATTCCGAATTTCGTGAACCTCGAGGAGTACCACCCCGTCGCCGGGCCTCGAACGGAAGCGCTCGCCCCGGCCGGCCATAAGCTGATTACCCATGTCTCCAACTTCCGTGAGGTGAAGCGGGTGAAGGACGTAGTCCGAGTGTTCGCCCGAATCAGCCGAGCCATGCCCGCGACCCTCCTTATGGTGGGGGACGGCCCCGACCGGCCGGACGCGGAGAAAGAAGCCGAGGAGCTGGACGTGACTAGCGGCGTGCGGTTCCTGGGCCGGCTCGATTCGCTCGAGACGCTGCTACAGGCTACCGATCTGTTTCTGCTTCCATCGCAGACCGAATCGTTCGGCCTGGCGGCCCTGGAGGCGATGGCCTGCGGTGCGCCGGTGGTTGCGAGCCGCGCTGGGGGGCTTCCTGAAGTGGTGGATGACGGCGTCAATGGCATCCTCGAGCCGGTCGGGTCGGTCGAAGCGATGGGGCGCCGCGCGATCGAGCTGTTGCGGGACCCGAAACGCCACCAGGCAATGCGCGACGCGGCCGTCGCCAAGGCACAGGAGTTCTCGGCCGAGCGAGTCGTGCCGCAGTACGAGGCGCTCTACCAGGAGGTCATGGCGTGGACCTGAGCCCGCTGGCCCAGCTCCACCCACTCGTCAAGGCCGCGATCCTGGGAGTCGTCGAAGGCGCAACCGAATTCATTCCGGTATCGTCCACCGGGCATCTGATCATTGCCGGTGACTGGCTCGCCTTTACCGGCGAGAGCGCCAAAGCGTTCGAGATCTTTATTCAGCTGGGCGCCATACTCTCCATCGTGTGGCTGTACCGGTTCGACCTGGCTCGAGCGATCGAGACGCATAAGACTGGCGTCCTCCGCCATCAGCTCCTCGTGAACCTGTCCGTAGCGTTTCTTCCAGGCGCCGCCATCGGGCTTCTGATGCATTCGTTCATCAAGGAGTACCTTTTCAGCCCGGTTCCGGTCGCGCTCGCTCTGGTGCTGGGTGGAATCGCGATTCTCTTGATCGAACGGTGGCGGCCCAAGTCTCACATCAGCAGGCTCAGCGACATGTCGGTGCCGGTCGCGTTTGGCGTAGGGCTGGCCCAGGTGCTGGCGCTGTTTCCAGGTGTCTCCCGTTCAGGCGCCACTATCATGGGGGCGTACTGCCTGGGCCTTACTCGCAAAGCAGCGGCGGAGTTCTCATTCTTTCTCGCGATTCCGACAATGATCGCCGCGGCCGGATACGACCTCCTCAAGAGCGCGGGGTCTCTGTCGACCGGGGACATACCGGTGTTTGCCGTGGGATTCGTGGTCTCGTTTGTGTCTGCGGTCCTCGTAGTTCGTGTCTTCGTGGCATTCGTCGCCCGCTCCAGCTTTGCGGCCTTCGCCTGGTACCGAATCGCCTTCGGAGCACTCCTCCTGATCTGGTACGGCAGGCATCCCGGATAGCTCGATCGATGCAAACGGTTCATCGCTACGAGCGGCTTCCCTCGACCCAGGACGAGGCTCACCGCCTCGCGGCTGAAGGCGCACCGGCCGGCACGGTCGTAGTCGCCGCCGAGCAGGTCGAGGGGCGGGGAACCCGGGGACGCAACTGGACCTCGCCGGTCGGGGGACTGTGGCTCAGTTTTCTATGCCGGCCAATGCGTCTCCCCGGCATCGAAGTGCTGAGCCTCAGGGTTGGTCTCGCCGCCGCCGAAGCGCTGGCCGAGGTGGGAGGGCTGCCACCGGCGTCGCTGAAGTGGCCCAACGATGTGATCGTCAACGATCGCAAGGTGGGTGGCATACTGTGCGAAGCTCGGTGGCATGGTGACCTCCTCGCGTGGGTCGTGGTGGGACTCGGCCTGAACGTGCGGAATCCCCTCCCTCCAGACGCCAGGGTCGCCCCCGGCCGCCTGGCCGACTGGCGCCACGACCTGGAGCCTGATCACATCCTGTGGCCGCTGGTCGGTTCACTGTTGCCACTGGCCGAAACCGGAAGCGGTCTCTCCGCTGCAGAGCTGCGTGCGTTCAGCCAACGGGATTGGCTGCTGGGACGTGAGTTGGCCGCGCCGGAGCGTGGACGTGCGGCCGGCATCGAGCCGGACGGCGCCCTGCGCGTTCTCAAGCCTGACGGTCAGATCGTCCGGGTGAGCTCAGGCTCGGTGGTGCTCGCCGGCGGTGCGACATGACCCGCCGCCCGGTAGCGAGCTGGCTTCCCTGGGCAGTGTTTGCGCTAGGCGTAGCGATCACCATCGGTGCCGCGTGGGCTGCGGCGGCGCGAGCGCGTGCCGATGCGCAGGTTGCGTTTGACCGTCGGGCGGATCTCGCAATCGCCACGCTCTCCGACCGGCTCCGTCTCTGCATTCAGGCAGCTCGTGCGGCCACGGGTCTCTTTGCCGCATCTGAACAGGTAACCCGCAGCGAGTGGCGTGACTATGTACACCACGCCGGCGCCGACACCGCATTCCCAGGGCTGGTAGGTCTCGAGTTCATCGCGCGCGTGCCGGCGGCAGGCCTGGCCGCTCACGTGCGGCGGGTACAAAGCGAAGGAGTGCAGGACTATCAGGTCTGGCCTGCCGGCGGAATCGGCGACGCCTATCCCATTCTGTATGCCGAGTCGCTCCGTGATGCGCCGCCAGAGCGCCTGGGCTTCGACATTGCGACCGATCCGGTCCGCCGACAGGCGCTCGAACGGGCTCGCGACTCGGGCATGCCGGTCGTCTCCGGCCGATTGACCCTGGTCTCGGATCGCACTCCTACTCCGAGCTTGCTGGTATTAGCGCCCGTGTACCCTGAGGGTGTCGCGCCTCAAACCGTGGCCGGTCGTCGAGCAGCGATGGTTGGTCTCGTCGCCGCGGCCGTGCATGCTCCTTCCCTGGTTGCCGATATGCTGGGCGCCGTCCCCGGATTGGACGTCGAAGTGTTCGACGGCCCAACTCCACGAGCCGACAGGGTTCTCTACGACGCCGACGCAGTCGTGCATGCAACCGGGGGAGCTCCGCATCCGGCATTCACTCGAACGCAGCGAATGAATGCAGCCGGCAGGCCGTGGACCATCTTTCTGAGCACGATGCCTGGCTTCGAGCAGGACATCGTCGGTCGCGGCTCGTTTGCCATCTTTTTAGGGGGAATCGCAATCAGTCTGGCCGTCTCGCTCGCATTGCGTGCGCAACTGATGGTCGGTGAGCGCGCGGAGGTGCTGGCGAGTCGCATGACCGCCGAATTACGAAAGACCGAGGCCAATCTCGAGCTGGATGTGGCCGTGCGACGGAGAGTAGAGGCTGCCCTACGTGAAAGTGAGGACCGCTACCGATCGCTCCTTGAAAACACCGCCGTCGGCATCTACGTGGACGTAGGTGGTCGTTTCGCCTACGCCAATCGCGAGATGGTGAGAATGCTGGGCGCCTCGGCAGCAAGCGATGTCATGGGGAGAGAGATTCTACCGCATATCGCACCGCCGGTCCGGGCTATCGTGGCCGAGAGGATGACGAGCGGACGGGGCGAAGCCACTCCGCTCAAGGAGCTTCAGCTGATCAACCTGCAGGGCCGGCTGGTGGACGTTGAGGCATCCGCCCTGCCGGTCGTCTTCGACGGACAGCCGGCAACGCAGGTGCAGGTGCGGGACATTTCTGACCGAAAAGAGGCGGAACGAGGACGGGCCAGCCTGGAAATCCAGCTCCACGAAGCGCAGAAGATGGAAGCGATAGGCACGCTCGCGGGAGGGATTGCCCACGACTTCAATAACATCCTCGGCGCAATAGTGGGGTATACCGAGCTGGCCATGGCCGATGCAGCTGACCCTTCCGCCGTGCGGGAGAATCTGGCGCAGGTCGAGCGTGCCAGTCGCCGGGCACGCGACCTGGTACGCCAGATCCTGGCTTTCAGTCGCAGAGAGGAGCATTCACGGCGCTACTTGCGCCTTGACAGCGTAGTGCGCGAGATCCTGCCATTGCTCCGCGCCAGCTTCCCGGCGCAGATCCTCATCGATGCCGAGCTGACCGATGGCGCGCCCGCGATTTTGGCCGACCGGACTCAGGTACATCAGGTGTTGATGAACCTCGCCACCAATGCGCTGCACGCCATGCTCCCGGCCGGCGGCACGCTCACGCTGCGAGAGGCCGTGGTGGAGCTGGCTCACAATCCGGCGCGACCGGTGGAGCTGTCGCCTCGCCGGTATGTTCGACTCTCGGTTTCGGACACAGGGCGGGGAATGGACAGTGCGGTACTGAGTCACATCTTCGAACCGTTCTTCACCACCAAAGGTCCGGGCGAGGGGACGGGCTTGGGGCTCGCCGTAGTGCACGGAATCATGAACAGTCACGAGGGGGCGGTAACGGTACGCAGCCGGCTCGGGGCGGGCACCACCTTCGAGCTATACTTTCCGGCACGCGAGGGCGAGGAGGCAGTCGAGGCACTGCCAGTGGACGCCAGTCGACTCATGCTTGGCCGTGGCGAACGGGTCCTGCTGGTGGATGACGAGGCGACCCTGACACAACTGGGGGCCCGGGTCCTCGAGCGCCTGGGCTACCAGGTAATGGCGGAGACCGACCCGATGGCAGCGCTGGCTGCCCTGCGCGCTGCACCGGACCGCTTCGACTTGCTCCTTACCGATCTTACCATGCCTACGATGAGTGGACTCGAGCTGCTCCGTGAGGTTCGGCAGGTCCGGCCCGATCTACCGGTCGTGCTGGCCACCGGCTATGGCGGTAACCTGAATCAGGACCAGGCCCGCGCACTCGGCATTCGCGAGCTGCTCTTCAAGCCGACGACGGTGGTGTCGCTGGGCGCCGCCATGCGGCGAGCGCTGGGCGGAGAAGAAACCGCGTGATGGCACGCATCCGCGTGGCGGACGCGGTCAATGACGTCATCGGGAGTTGATCGTGCTGCTTGCCCTCGATATCGGCAATACCGAAATCACCGTTGGTCTCTTCCGCGAGCGTTCGGTCGAGGCCCATTGGCGTCTGACCACCGTCATCGAGCGAACACCGGACGAATGGGCATCTGCCCTCGAAGCTTTCCTCGGTCACGCGGGGCTCTCGCCCAATCAGATTCGGGCAGCCTGCCTCGTCTCAGTGGCTCCGGCCGTCACACAAAGCATCGTAGCAGGTGTGCAGACAACGACCGGCTGCGCGCCGCTCGCTATCGACGCGCGCTCGCCGCTCCCGCTGGTCCTCGATGTCGACGAGCCATTGAGCGTGGGCGCTGATCGCGTCGTGAACGTTCTTGCCGCCACCGAGCGGTATCAAGCCGATACCATTGTGGTAGACTTCGGGACCGCCACCACGTTCGATTGCGTCACTCGCGACGCCCGGTTCATCGGCGGCGCCATCATGCCGGGCCTCCGTACCTCCGCCGATCAGCTCACGCGTAAGGCGGCGAAGCTGCCAGCTACCGAGCTCAAAGCGCCAACCAGAGCGATTGGACGCCAGACCGAGGAGTGCATACAAGCGGGCGTATTGTTCGGCTGCGCCGACGCCGTCGATGGAATGGTGCGCCGAATTCGTGCCGAATGGCCGGGGAGCGCAACGCCGCGAGTCATCGCAACCGGGGGACTGGCGACGCTCATCGCACCGCTCACGGAATCGATCGAGGAAGTGGATCGGGATCTTACACTGCGAGGGATCATGCTCGCAGCGGGTCATCTCGGGCTTGGCTGGTGAGTGCCCCCGGCTGGGCTCGGGGAGGATTTCGAACCGGGGCGTACCGAATGCTCGGCCCCGGCCTCGCCTACCTGCTCCACACGCGGCCGGCCGAGTGGCCGATCATGGCCGCCCACACGTTTCTGGGTTACCTGCTTGCGGTCGGGCTCTTCGGCTTTGCGCATAGGGAACGACTGGGCTCGGCCCTCCTCGGGCTCGTGGTGTGGGTCGTCGGGCTGAACGGTGGCACGCTGGCCGTGAACAGCGCTTTCGACCGTGACGAGGGAGACATCGCCTATCTCCGCAACCCACCACCGGCCCCCGTTAATCTCTTCGCGTTCGGCATCGGATTGATGGCGCTGGGACAGCTCACGGCCCTGACGATGCTGCCGGCTGCGTTCGCTGCGGTGTACGCCCTGTGCTTCGTGCTTTCCATTTTGTATTCGGTCCCCCCGATTCGGCTCAAGGCGGTTGCCGGCGCTGACTGGCTGATCAACATGTGGGGGTTTGGGACCCTCACTCCCTTCGCCGGATGGGCCTCGACCGGTCTGCCGCTGGAACCCGCGCGAGGGCTGGTCCTGCTCGCCTTCTGTCCCCTCTTCGCAGCGCTATATCCGCTCACCCAGATCTACCAGATGCAGGACGATTCGCGCCGGGGCGATCGGACGCTCGCGCTTCGGCTCGGCTTGCAACGAAGCCTTGGAGTCGCGGTGCTCTGTGCCGGATTGGCATTTGCGCTGTTCGTGCTGGCCGGCATTCGAGCCGGGTGGCGGCTGCACACCGCCGCCGATGCGGCGCGGTGGGCAGGCGTAGCGATTGCGGCGAGTGCCTGGGCGGTTGTGTTGGTGCCATGGATGACGCAGCATGCAGGTATGGCCACGGCAGCGCACCAACGACGCATGTACCTCGCCCTCGCGGCGTGGGCGGCGACTGATGTCGTGGTGATCCTCGCCTGGGCAACCTGACGGCCCTTGGCCCGCACTCGGTGGGTCGGGTATTATTGTGCCGGGATCGTCAACGGAGCATTTGATGGCGGGTGTGGTGGAGCTGAGTAGCGACTACGATCGCACGGACGTGTCTCACATCGTCCGGCGGTCCATTCAGCTGGGCATCCTCGAAGCCGTATTCGTGCTCCTCGCGTCATTCATCACTCGCTACCTCGATGGAATTGCCGAAACCATTCCCCTCGCCATTGTAGTGCTGTTCGGCCTTGCGTTGGTGAGCGGCCTGCCGGGGGTCTGGACCAGACCACGGACCATCGAAGGGATCGCGGGCGCCGCCGGCATAGGCCTGGGCGCAACCTTCGTGTTTTTACTTGTGGATGTGGCCTTGCTCCAGCCGATCGGGACGTATACGAATCGCTGGCGTGAGATCGGTGGGGGCAGCAATTGGTGGTATCACCCCGTCTGGTGGATGGTCGGCACGTATCTCCCGTGGATGGGAGGCTGGATCCTCGCCAATCAGTCGAACCAGGGCCGGTTGCCGTCCATTCCCGCGATGATGGCCGGTGCCCTCGCCTTCACCGCGATCTGCGGAATCGCAGCAATCCTGATTCACTTCCCGGGCGCGCGCTGGAGCCTGCCGACGTTCGGCATCGCCTTTCTTCCGGGCCTGGCCCTGGCCACTCTTTTTTCCGGGATACGGCGGCGGGCGGGCTAGACCATGCGGTGGGTCCGACTGCTCCTCCGCATCTTCGGCTGGCTGCTCACACCATTCCTCGCGTGGGCAGCTTCTTTTTTTGGGGCCGTGGCGGGTGCCTTGATCGCGATGCGGGTGCGGGATCCTCGATCCGGCGTTGCCATTACCGTCGCGATCGGAGCGGTCGCCGGTTTTCTAACGATTCTCATCTGGCTTGGAGTGCTTCGCCGCTCGCGTCAGGTCCGAGAGGCCCTCGCCGTGCAGAGCGACGGCACTCCTGACATCATTAGCGATGCGTCGGAAACATCGGATCCCGCGGCTTAGCTCGCTGCTGATACTGGCGGCGCTCGGCTGCGATAAGGAGCCTCCCGCCCAAAAACAGCCGGCTGCAGCGCCCGAAGCGGCCGGACCAGCTTCGCCGGCCGATTCGCTGGTTCTACCCCTGCCGAATGGAACCGAAGTCTGGTATACGCTGGCCCGCGAGGAAAGGGATGCCACCGGGACAAGCTGCGTCGAGCGAACTCTCGAGATTCGCACTCCAACTGCCAAAATTCCGGTACCGCTGCTCTATACCCGCGATGTGCCTCGGCTGGTCAACGACTCTACGGTGAGCGCCCGCATCTGGAATCGCTGCGTGCC
Organism: Gemmatimonadota bacterium; assembly: GCA_046733215.1. Classification (GTDB taxonomy): domain Bacteria; phylum Gemmatimonadota; class Gemmatimonadetes; order Gemmatimonadales; family GWC2-71-9; genus DASQPE01. Next base: position 24,079 of record JBKPOS010000146.1, on the reverse strand, counting down.
CGGCGACGAGTACAGGATCAATCTGCGAACGGGGCAACCTGTGCGGGCATCCAAGTGAAGCGGCTCCGATGGGTCACGATCGGAGCCGCTCTGGTTCTCGGAAACCCGGTTGCCGGAACGGCGCAAAGCGTAGGTGTCGAGGTCGGCCGTTTTTTTCAGGGAGAGGACTGGACGGTCTGGCGTGCCGGAATGGAGGAACCACTACTAGGTCCGCTTTCAGTGACGCTTTACGGAACGTACCTGCGGGAAGCCTCGGACATCGGAGAGCGACTCTGGGGAGGCGGGATGGATCTCGCACTCTTTCGCGAGTCTCGACAAGGCGCATATGCCGTGGGCGGGCTCGCCGGAGGGTTAGCGAAAAACGGCACGGACGACTTCTGGGGCTCATGGTCGGTCGGCGCAGGATACCAGATTCTGCCCGCCTCGTTTCTGTCACTGGCTGCCGAGGCGCGTTATCAGAAGCTCACCCCCGGAGGTCGCGAGGGTGTCGAGTTGTCGTTTCGGATCGGCGCCGTCTTCGGCGGCAAGTCACGGACGTCACCAGAGGCCTCGCGTTCTCCCTCGCAACCGATCTCAGCTGCAGAGGCAGCCACAGCGGTACCACTCTCGACCGTTGGGCATCTGGGTCCCACTGCCACGCTGGCCGATTCAGTAGTCTCGACCGCGGCTGCCACCATGGGAACGGCTTATCGGCTGGGCGGCACCAGCACTGAGGGATTCGACTGCTCCGGCCTGATTCAGTACGCCTATGCCCAACACGGCGTCAGCCTGCCGCGGGTGAGCGCCGACCAGGCCCGCGCCGGCGAGAAGGTGGATCGCAATCTCGCAGCGCTCGAGCCCGGTGACATTCTCACTTTTTCCAGCATAGGCGGTCCGGTAACGCACGTCGGACTCTACGTCGGGGAGGGGCGGTTTATTCACAGCGCCAGTCGGGGTGTCCAGCTGAGCTTGCTCAGTCCGGACGACCCCTATGGCAAGTGGTGGTACGTGCGATGGGTGGGAGCGCGGCGGGTTATCGGCCGCTAAGCGACTCGGGTCACTGCTGCTGGTTCTGCATGTGCTCGTGCCCGGTTCCAGCGCCGGTATCTCCGTAACCTGGAACCTGAAGCGAGGCCAGGTCCTTGCGGAGCGTCGGGTCCGCGGTATCGAGCTTCGGCCACTTGTTCATGTCGTCCGGGACGAAGAGGCCTACCATGTGAGCCATCACTCCAGGGGCCATCTTCTGGGTCGGGTTGTCGTAGGTCGCCACTACGCGGTAGCGGTGTCCCCCTTCCAGCTTCAATCCTTCTCCACTCACTGCGAAGAGTTTACGGCTCACCTTGAGTACTCTCCCGGCTGAATCGCGCTTGGCCACGACGCGAGCCAACTCCTTGCCGGTTGTCGCATCCTCGAGCTGCACCATCGAGCCGTAGTCGTGCAGGTGCCCACCGACGCCGAGCAGACGACCGCTAACCGGCAGAGTAAACTCGTAGGCTTTGGTCGATTTGCCCGGTGGCGCGTCGAACATGTTGCTGCCGCCAACTGTCAGGTTCACGTCCATGTAGATGGGCATCGAGCTGACCGGACGCGGGTTCTGGTTGGTCGGCGTCCACAGCATCGAATAGCGGAGGTAGACCGCGTCCAGATCCTTCCCGGTTTCGTTGTGCCACATGATATAAAAGCCGAGGCTGGTGCCCTTCGAGAGCGGTACCCCGATCGTCTTCGGCACGGAGGCATCATCCGTCTCCGAGCCCGCCCCGCCAAGGCGTTCGACCGCGGGATAAAGCAGCTGGCGGCGGTCGAAGTTGATCACGATCATGTGATGCAGGATCCGCCGGTCGAGCACGTTGCCCTGTCCGTCCACCAATTCGTACTTGAAGCCGCGGTACCAGCCATCTACCGGCCAAATGAAACGCTGCACCGGAGCGTCATGGGCGCCCATATCCATCATCATGCGGTCATCCATGGGCGGCATATTGGGCAGCTTCCAGGGGCCGGCAATGATCGTCACTTCGTGACGCGAGGAATCCACCTTCACGGTCACCGGAGGCGCCGCCGGGCCCTGCAGCGCGACCGTCAGGGCAAGGGAGGATGCGAGAAGCAAGCTCATTCTGGTTCCTGGCTTGGGGCCTTAGGTCCGGCACGACGGCGAGAAGATTCTGCGGGGTCGGGAGGCAAGTCAAGCAGGTCGGGTTTGGGGTGCTTGACAGGGGAGAAAGGGATTTTATCTTAGCGCGCGAGCTTCTAGCAGTCCCAGAACCAGAGTGCTAATCACTCTCGGCGTGAACTGCTAAGGAACTGCAGGATAGCAACTTACTACAGACACTCAGCTGCAACCGGGAGGCAAGTGATGGCGACGGCGACGAAGGCCAAGAAGGACCTCAAGATCCACCCCCTCGAGGATCGCGTGGTCGTCCTGCCGGCGGACGAGACCGAGGCGATGCGCGGCGGCCTCTACATCCCCGATACCGCGAAAGAGAAGCCCACTCAGGGTGAGGTCATCGCCGTGGGATCGGGACGCCTTACCGACAAGGGCGAGCGGATCCCGATGGACATCAAGGTGGGTGACACGGTGATCTACGGGAAGTACAGCGGAACGTCGTTCACGCTGGAGGGCGAGGAGGTCATCATCATCAAGGCCTCCGACGTCCTGGCCAAGCTCTAACCGACGCGTCCGCCTCAACCGACAGGAGAATTTGCGCATGGCTGCGAAGGAACTGCTGTTCAACACGGAAGCCCGGGCCAAGCTGAAGAAGGGCGTCGATCATCTCGCCGAGGCGGTGAAGGTCACGCTCGGCCCCAAGGGACGGAACGTCGTCATCGACAAGAAGTTCGGCTCGCCCACCGTCACCAAGGACGGCGTCACGGTCGCCAAGGAAGTCGAGCTGGCGGACCCGATCGAGAACATGGGCGCCCAGATGGTGAAGGAAGTCGCCACCAAGACCAGCGATCTGGCGGGTGACGGCACCACCACCGCGACCGTCCTCGCGCAGGCCGTGTATCGCGAGGGTCTCAAGAATGTCACCGCGGGCGCCAACCCGATGGAGCTGAAGCGGGGGATCGAGCGCGCGGTCGAGGCCGTGGTCGAGCACCTGAAGAGCATCTCGACTCCGTCGGCCGGTAAGAAGGAGATCGCCCAGGTCGGCACCATCTCCGCGAACAACGACAAGGAGATCGGGAACCTGATCGCGGACGCGATGGAGAAGGTCGGCAAGGACGGTGTGATCACGGTCGAGGAGGCGCGCGGCCTGGAGACCACGCTGGAGACCGTGGACGGCATGCAGTTCGACCGCGGGTATCTCTCCCCCTACTTCGTCACCGATCCGGAGAAGATGGAGGCGGTGTCGGAAGACCCCTACATCCTGATCCACGACAAGAAGATCTCGGCGATGAAGGAGCTGCTCCCCATCCTCGAGAAGGTGGCGCAGACCGGCAAGCCCCTCCTGCTCATCGCGGAAGACGTCGAGGGCGAGGCTCTGGCCACGCTGGTCGTGAACAAGCTCCGCGGCACGCTCAAGGTCTGCGCGGTGAAGGCACCGGGCTTCGGTGACCGCCGGAAGGAAATGCTGCGCGACATCGCCGTGCTGACCGCGGGTCAGGTGATCAGCGAGGAGGTCGGGTTCAAGCTGGAGAACGCGACGCTCAACGATCTGGGCCGGGCCAAGCGGGTCGTGGTGGACAAGGACAACACCACCATCGTCGACGGCAAGGGCAAGGAGAGCGACATCCAGGGTCGCATCAACGAGATCAAGGCCGCGGTCGAGAAGAGCACCAGTGACTACGACAAGGAGAAGCTGCAGGAGCGGTTGGCCAAGCTCTCCGGTGGTGTGGCCGTGATCAACGTCGGCGCTGCGACCGAGACCGAGATGAAGGAGAAGAAGGCTCGGGTCGAGGACGCGCTGCATGCCACGCGCGCCGCGGTTGAGGAGGGCATCGTGGCCGGCGGCGGTGTCGCGCTGCTGCGGGCCCAGACCGCGCTGGAGAGGATCAAGGGCACCGAGGACGAGAAGATCGGTGTCGAGATCGTCCGCCGCGCGCTGGAGGAGCCGATCCGGATGATCGCCCAGAACGCGGGCGCGGAGGGCTCGATCGTGGTGGAGAAGGTCCGTGAGTCGAAGGAGAAGAACTTCGGCTACAACGCCCAGACGGATGCCTATGAGGATCTGGTGAAGGCGGGCGTGATCGATCCGACCAAGGTGACTCGTACGGCGCTCCAGAACGCCGCGTCGATCGCCGGTCTCTTGCTCACGACCGAGTGTGTGGTGGTCGAGAAGAAGGAAGAGAAGCCGGCTCCGGCGGCCCCGCCGGGCGGCATGGGCGGGATGTACTGAGCGCTCAGGTAGTCCCTGCATCGAACCGCCCCGGGCAAGGTTGCCCGGGGCGGTTTTGCGTTGGTGGGGTTTGGTTCTTGAGTCGCCAACTCGCGAAGAGCCGCCGACGCCGTTCGTGGGGCCATGTCGGGTTTGTACCCGAAAATCCGAGTACTAATCGAGCGCCGCTGCGGCCGCCTGGAGCTTGGGCTGAAGGACGGCTCGGATCACGCGGCGCTGTTCCGCTTCCGGCACTGAGGTATGGGCACGCCTTTGACGCTGCACATGCATAGCAGTATGTTCGACTCGCACTTATCTCTCCGCAGCCCAAAGTCCGACGAGGAAGCACGCGAGTGCATGCGCCGATGGGCCAGCTCATCCGCACCGCGGATGCTGGCGACCCGGCGGCGGCGAGCGAACTCTTCGCCGCGCTTTATCGGGAGCTGCACGCGATCGCCGAGCGGCAGCTTCATTCCGGCGGGCCCGAGCTCAGCCTCGGCACGACTACACTCCTGCACGAGACCTACCTCAACATCGTCGCGCGCGAAGGTGTCGTGTTTGCGACGCGAGCGCACTTCCTCGGCTATGCCGCTCGGGCCATGCGCGGCCTCATGATCGACTACGCCCGGCGGCGCCGTGCCAAGAAGCGGGGCGGGGAGTTTCATGTCACCTCCTGGGGAGCGGAGTCGGTCGCGGCCGACGGCTCCCCTGCGTTTGGAAACCTGGAGGAGCTAGGTACGGCGCTCGACAAGCTCGCCACGATAGATCCCGGCCTAGCTCAGCTGGTGGACCTCCATTTCTTCTGCGGCTTTTCATTCGGCGAGCTGGCCGAGCTCCGTGGTGTGTCCGGGCGGACCGTGCAACGGGAGTGGCGGAAGGCGCGCCTGCTGTTGTATCGCGCGTTACGGGGGCCGTAGTCCCGGGGCTTACGTCGGAATCGGGCATGACACTCACGACCGATACCGAGCTGTTAGCGGCGCTGCATGTGCTGCTGAATCAGGTGATCGACCTGACACCCGAGAAGCGGGACGCGTGGTTCGCCCGCCTCCGCACTGAGCAGCCTGCGTACGCGGCCGAACTGGAAGCGCTCCTGGCCGCGGAACCCCGTCTTGATGCACAAGGATTCCTCTCCAGCGGCCCATTCACGGAGCAGACCCCGCCGCCCGGTCTGGTAGGCCAACGGGTGGGCGCCTACACGCTGGAGCGTCTGCTTGGACGGGGCGGGATGGGCAGCGTGTGGCTCGCCCGCCGGAGCGACGGCCGCTACGAGGGCACCGCGGCGGTCAAATTCTTGAATCTGGCACTCCTGGATCCGGTAGGGAGCGAGCGCTTCCGTCGGGAGGGCAGCGTACTCGCCCGGCTCACCCACCCTAACATCGCCCGCCTGATCGACGCCGGCCTGACCGGCGGAGGCCAGCCCTATCTGGTGCTAGAGCATGTCGAGGGACAGCGGATCGACGAGTATTGCAATGAGCAGCGCATCCCGCCCGAAGAGCGTATCCGGCTTTTCCTCCAAGTGCTCTCAGCCGTAGGGCACGCGCACGCCAACTTGATCGTTCACCGCGACCTCAAGCCGTCCAACATTCTCGTCACACCCGACCGCACGGTGAAGCTCTTGGACTTCGGGATCGCGAAGCTGCTCGAGCCCGACACCGCTGCTGGGGAGCAATCAGCGCTCACCGATCTTGGCGGCCTGGCCCTCACGCCCGAGTACGCCGCTCCGGAGCAGGCCGCGGGCGGATCGGTCACGACGGCAACTGACGTGTATGCGTTGGGGGTCCTGCTGTATCTGCTGCTGGGCGGTCGACACCCGACCGGCGAGGGATGTGAAACGCCGGCTGAATACATCCGCAACGTGGTCGAAACCGAGCCTCCCCGGCTCAGCGCCGTAGTGTCGGGTCGAGTCCACCGCCGGTACGTTGGCGACCTGGACAACATTCTGGCCAAAGCGCTCAAGAAGGAGCCCGGGGAGCGCTATGCCTCAGTTATCGCCTTCGCCGACGATCTGCAGCGGCACCTCGATCACCAGCCAGTCAGTGCACGACCGGATTCCGTGAGTTACCGGATGACCAAGTTCGTGCGTCGACACCGGACTGGGGTGGCGGCCGCCGCGCTCGTCGTCCTGGCCGTGATCGCAGGCTTGACAGGCACGATCATCCAAGCCGAGCGTGCCACTCGGCAGACTGCGCTCGCCAAAGAACAACGAGACCGTGCCGACCGGGAGGCCGGGGCCGCGAAGGAACAGCGGGACTTTGCGCTGCGGCAGCTTTCCCGCGCGGAGGCCATCAACGACCTCAACCAGTTCGTTCTGACCGACGCTGCGCCGTCGGGCAAGCCCTTCACCGTAGGCGATCTACTCGCGAGGGCGGAGAGCATCGTCGACCGTCAGCACGCCGAATCCGACGTCAATCGAGCGGAAATGTTGGTGGCAATCGGTCGGCAGTATCAGACCCAGGAGGAGGGGAGCAAGGCCCGCGCCCTGCTCGGGCGAGCCTACGAGATCTCGCGTAGGGTCTCGGACCACTCGACCCGCGCCGCGGCCGCCTGTGCGCTGGCGAGCGCTCTGGGCTACGCGGGGGAATTCGAGCGCGCCGAGCAGCTCATTCGCGATGGGATGGCTGAGCTTCCTGACCAACCGCAATATGCGCTCGACCGCATCACGTGCCTCCTGCGCGGGAGCGAAGTCGCTCATGACGGCCCTAACACGAGCGTCGCCCTGGAGCGCGCCCAGACAGCGCAGCAGCTCCTCAAGCAGGTCCGCTTTCCGTCCAAGGTGCTCGAGACGCGCGTCCTGATGGACCTGGCCGAGTCCTACCGCTGGGCCGGTCGCAGTCGGGACGCGGACAATATCTTTCGGGAAGCTCACGCTCGTCTCACCGCGCTGGGCCGCGAGAACACACAAACCGCGGCGACGCTCCTCAACAACTGGGCGCTGTCGCTGTACCGCATGGGGCAACCACTCAAAGCCGAGTCGCTGTATCGGCGAGCAATCCAGATCAGTCAGGCTGGCCGCGCCGGGACCAGCGTATGGCCGACGTTGCTGCTGAACTATGCCCTCACGCTGGTGCAACTGCAGCGACTGGTTGAGGCCAGGCGCTACGCTGAACGCGCTTACACCGAAGCGCAGCGGGCCGGCAACGAGATCATAGTCAACTATATCTTGCTGACTCGCGCCTCTGTATATCGCCAGTTGGGCGCTCTAGGGCGCGCCGACAGCGTGCTGGCTGAGGCCGAAGCACGGCTCAAGAGAATGTTTGCGTCGGATGCACCCCAGTTTGCAGCACTCGCATTGCAGCAAGGGTTCCTCGCTCAATCCCGGGGTGATTTTCGTACCGCCCTGGAGCACATGGATCGAGCCATCGGCATCGCGCAAAAGCGTCAACAGCCCGACTACGTGCGAAAATTGAGGCTCGACCGCGCCGAGCTGAAGCTGCAGATGCACCGCTTTGCCGATGCACAGGCCGAGGCCGAAGGGAGCCTCGAGATGGCGAAAGAGTTGGGCGAGCTGGGAATCCCTTCGTCCAACCTTGGCAACGCGTACCTAATACTGGGCCGAGCGCTGCAAGGCCAGGGGGAACGCGACCGCGCTCGCGCTGCCTTCATATCGGCTGTGGCATGCTTGCGGCCTTCGTTGGGCCCCCGTCATCCCAAAACCCGGATGGCGGAACGTCTCGCGAGCGAAATGGGGATACCGGCCAAGTAACCCGCCTCGCACGTCGCGTGCCGAGCCTGACGATCGGGCCCCGTCGCGTTAGCTTTGGGTCCCTGTGCGCTCGTCCGTCAGCCAGTCGCGGCCGGCGTCGGTCCCCGCTTGTTGCGTCAGAGGAGAGGCATGCTCCGCATTGCGTTCGTGCTGCTGCTAATGGGTTTCGTGACCGTGCCGGCTCGCGCCCAATCCTCCCACACCGAAGACCTGTTGGGCACCTGGAAGTTCGATATCAAGCAGGGAGATAAGAAAACCGGGCCGCGAACGGTGGTGGTTCGCCCCGACTCCAGCGCGAGCTACGGGAAGGAAACAGTTCGGTGGCGGCTCAAGCCGGACAGCTTGCTGCTCGCCCTGGGTGGCGAATGGGTGAGTTATCGACTCAAGCTCAAAGGCAAGAGCATGGTGCTGTCAGGTGGAGACCTGACCGAACCAATCACCTTCGACAAGATAGGCCCGCCCACACCCCGGCCCGATTCGGTGCCGGTTCCTCCGGATCCCGAGGATCAACCTTCCTGATCTGTCCGCTCCTATAGCGCAAGCGCGAGCTGGGCCGGGCCGGGCCGCAGCTCTATTGCCGGCAACGGCGTATCCTGCTCGGCAACGTACAGCGTTCCCCGGAAGCCGGCCCGCTTGAGAGCAGGCTCGACGGTTCCGCGAGCATCCGCGGCGCTATTGCATTGCTGGCTGAGGTGTGCGAGCACCACCACGGCAAGCCCGGGATGGTGCAACTCGCCCAGCAGCTCGGCCGCAGCCCGGTTCGAAAGGTGGCCTGCCGAGCCTGCGATGCGCTGCTGCACCACGGGCGGATAGCTGCTGGTGCGCAGCATGAAGTCATCGTGATTGGCCTCGATGATAATGGCCGTCAGGTCGCGCAGCAGGTAGCGCGTGGCGGCGGTGGCTCGTCCCAGATCGTACGCCACACCCAGGGCAGCGCCTTCGGCTGTGCGCACCACCAGCGCCACCGGCTCAGCAGCGTCGTGGCAGGTAGGGCCGGCCCTTACCATGAAGGGACCGAGGACCACCTCCTGGAGGAGCGGCAGTGGAACGTGGCGCAGCCGTCCCCGCAGGCGATGCAATCGGTCCCAGGTTCCCAAAGCGGTGAGCAGGGGAACATTTGCACGGGCGGCTAGCCGGGCCGCTCCGCGGGCATGATCGCCGTGCTCATGGGTCAAAGCGATGCCGACCAGTCCGTCCAGCGCCAGCCCCACAGCCGCCGCGCGACGGCCGATCTCGCGCGCGCTGAATCCGGCGTCGATCAGGAGAACGCGGTTCTCATGCTCCAGCGCGCAGCAGTTACCCCGCGAGCCCGATCCGAGAACGAAGAGACGAGTCATGCGATGCTGAGCCGGTTATAAGTGCGTCGGAGCGAGTCTCGCCTCGCATTGGTCAACTCCACGTTCCGCCGAGCCATCACCCGCTCTGCCACACGGAGAAAGCCCTCTTCTGTCATCGACTCTCCACCGACACCCCAGGCGAACGGGAGAACGTACTTGGGCGGCGGTCCACCGAACACGCTGGCTCCCGCGGAAACGATGGTTCCCGTTCCAAGCATTGTACCGATAGCCGTCTTGGCATGGTCGCCGAAAAGCGTTCCGACGTTGAGGCGCCCGGTATCGATCTGCCCGCCTGCGACATTGAGCCGTACCAATCCGTACGTGTTCTTGAGATTCGACGTGGTGGTATTCGCGCCGAGGTTGACCCAATGGCCCACGATGCTATGGCCAATGAAGCCGTCGTGCACCTTGTTGGCATAACCCAGAAACACCGAGCTGGCGATTTCGCCGCGAACCCGGCACTCCGGTCCGAAAACGGAGGCGCGGATGTATCCGCCCAGGATGCGAGTGCGCGACCCTGCGAAGAGAGGGCCCTCGAGCCTGGTTCCGTGGCGAACCTCGACCCCCTGATCGAGCACGATCGGTCCGGGGCGCGTGTCGAACACGACCCCAGGCTCCACGTCGGCCTCGAGCGATATGACGTCAGCCGAGTCTCCCAACACCAGAGCGCCGGCAGGGGAGGAGCCGCGACCGCGAAAGGCGGCGCAGTCTTCGAGCAGCAACTGCTCCAGTGCGTCCAGCAGCGAATACGCGCCGGCAAGATGGACTCCGTCGATCGACACGGATCGCCCGCGGGTGTTCGCTTGATCGAATCGCTCGCCGGCGGGGACGATCCACGCCACGGTCGCGTCGTCATGAACCAGCCGTCTCGTCTCCGAAGCTAATGGAATCGCATGCGCTGTCGGGGCAAACCAGCTTGCGGCCACGATGGCAGGACCCGCGATCGCGGAGGGATCGACGCTGGTCGGCTCGTCGAACTCGTGAAATTGGGCCGCATGGGCGCCCAGAATTCCGACTGCCTGCAAGCCCAGGCTGCGCGACCAGCGCTCCCGAATGCGCCACAAGCCGGCTCGCAGCTCCGCGATAGGGCGCACGCCGGTGAACGGCGCCCAAGGCGCTCCCGGCGTTGCTGGCTCGATCAGGTAGAGAGGGATCACCCTTGGAGATCCCGCACGGCAGGTGGCAAGCTGTCGAGCAGACGCTTCATGTCTGGCGCCCTGCTGCGGGGCATGACCAGCACGCGGCCGTTGGCCTGCACCACGATGAGATCCTTCACCCCGTTCAACACGACCGTGTCTTCGCCGGCCCACACGACACAGTCCGACGACTCATGAGCGATTGCCGAATTGACCAGCACGTTGCCCTGCGCGTCGCGGGGGCGTACCCGGGTGAGCGCCTCCCAGGTGCCCACATCGTCCCAGGCAAATGCTCCGCTTACCACAGCGACAGCGTTGCTGCGCTCCAGTAGCCCGACATCGATCGAGATGGGCGTCACATCTCGGAAGAATTTCTCGACGTCACCTTTCCGGAGCGCCTCGAGCCGCGCCGCGAGCTCGGGCGTGCACCGCTCGATCTCGCGTAAGAGCGTGGCACCGGTCCAGGCGAAAAGACCGGAGTTCCACAGAGCACCCGCTGCCATGAGATCGAGGGCGGCCGCGGCGTTCGGCTTCTCGGAAAAACGGGCCACGCTGCGGGAAAACGTGTCGAGCGATGCGCCGGGCACGATGTATCCGTATCCCGTCTCCGGTCGGGTAGGCACAATCCCCACCGTTACAAGCCGGTCAAAGTTGCGTGCGGTCTGTAGCGCTCGATCGGCGATCTGGCGGAAGCCGTCCGGGTCAGCAACAGACCAATCCGCGTGGAGCGAGAGCACCTCCGCATCCGGATCGCGGCGCAACGTTTCCCAGGTGGCCCAGACCAGTGCGGGAGCGGTAGAGGCGGCACGAGGTTCGACCAAGACGTTGCGCGGCTCGAGCTCGAGATGATCCTGAAGCTTTGGGGCCAGAGCGGCGCCGGTTACGACGAGGATGCGGTCTCGGGAGATCAGCCCCTCGAGTCGCTCAACCGCTTCCCGTGCAGTCGAACGATCGCCGCTCAAAGGAAGTAGCTGCTTGGGACTATCGGGAGTGCTGAGCGGCCAGAACCGGGTGCCTGAGCCGCCGGCCAGAATCACCGCCCACCTCATCGGAACAGGCGGGCCAGGTGAATTCGCGAAAGCACAATCGGGATCACGTCAGAGGAGAGCGGTGAGCGCCGGCCGATGAACTCGCAGAGAATAGAGTAGCGCACCGGCATCAGCCGACTCCGTGGGCACTACCACGAGCCAATCGGCTCCAACCCGTGCCACCACGGCCAATCCACGTGCGGATTCGAGTACTGCGGTTTCCATTTGACCGAGTCCGGTGGCCTCGCTCAGGGCCGCGGCCTGACGAACGAAGGTCGCCGCGAGAGCTGCGGTCGAATCCGCATCGACCGGATGTCGGCCGGCGGTGTGAATCGGCAAGCCATCCGCGCTCGCCAACACGACGGCGGCGACGTCGGGACGGTCGCCGAACGCCCGTACGACCTCCCCCAGATCGCTCAAACAACTTCCTCGACTGTTGGGGCGGAAAAAGGTGAGCGCAACGTAGGGGTCGAAGAGAGCGAAGTCAAGCAATGAGTATGGGTTGACCCCTCTCTGCACGCGGCTTAACCTTCCGGTCTCATGCGCCGCATTCTTTTCATTCTCGGACTGCTCCCGCTGGGCTTCGCCGCGGGCGGCTGCAACAGCAATCCGCTGGGCGAGGCCCAGCAGCCCAACGTGGTCGATACGGTTGTGCTCGGCGCTCTGGTCGGCACTTCGATAAGCACGCCGAGTGCGTTCTCGATTCCGGCCAGCACTGCCGTTCGCACCGATCAAACCTCCCTGTTCGACTTCGCTTACAACATCGAACCGGGCAGCCGGCACGTGTTTCTCCCGCAGGGCGCGCTGGGGATCTCCAACACGAGCGGCGTGTCGCCCGGCCTCTTATTGAGCGATGAGTCGTTCAACGAACTCACGGAAGCACCGCTGAACGGCTACAACACGGTCGACACCCTCACTATTGCCGTGAACCAGGTGTGGGTCGCCCGGAGCAGCCTTGTTTGTACTAGTGTCGGCGTGCCGGTATACGCAAAGCTTCGCATTCTCTCCTTCGACGACGTCAATCGCGAAGTCAAGTTCGAGGTGCTCGCCAACCGGAACTGCGGCTTTCGCGACCTCTCTCCGGGAATCCCCCAAAACTAGGCAGCGATGATCGACCTGAAGCGGCTCCGGCAAGATCCTGACGCTGGCCGCGCAGGCCTTGCCCGGCGGCTCGACCCCGCGCTGCCGGAGCAAGTCGATCTCGTATTGGAGCTGGACCGGCGCCACCGCGACCGCCTGGCCAGGTTCGAGACCTGCCGGGCCGATCGCAAGGCCGCAAGTGAGGAGGTCGCTCGCCGGAAGAAGAACAAGGAGCCGGCCGACGATCTGCTGGCTCGGCTCAAGACATCCGGCGAGGAAGAAAAAGCGCTCGAGACGCAGGCGCGTGAGGCCGAGAGCCAGCTCATGCATGAGCTGAGCCTGCTGCCCAACTTCCTGCTGGACGAAGTTCCCGAGGGCGGGGCAGCTGCAAACTGCGTGGTCCGTACCTGGGGCACGCTACCGTCCTTCTCATTTGCGCCGAAGCCACATTGGGAGCTGGGCGAGAAACTCGGCATACTCGACCTCCCGGCTGGCGCGCGACTGAGTGGGTCCGGGTTCCCGGTTCTGCGAGCGATGGGAGCGAAACTGGTCCGGTCACTCGCGAACTTTATGTTGGACCTCCACGTTGGAGAGCACGGATATCTGGAAGTCGCGCCGCCCTACGTCGTGAACTACGAGTCGATGTTCGGCACGGGTCAAATGCCCAAGTTCGCCGAGGAGTTGTACCAGGTGCGGGACGATGGGCTGTTTCTGATTCCCACCGCCGAAGTGCCGGTCACCAACCTCCATCGCGGGGCGCTCCTTGACGGCGCGGACCTTCCACTCGCATACGTAGCCTGGACCCCGTGCTTCCGCCGCGAGGCCGGTGCGCACGGCAAGGACACGCGGGGGCTCATCCGCGTGCATCAGTTCGACAAGGTTGAGCTGGTACGATTCTGTCGCCCCGAGGATTCAGAAGCTCAGCATGAGCTGATCACCCGGCATGCGGAAGCCGTGCTGCAGCGGCTGGAGCTGCCGTATCGGGTGGTCGACCTGGCGGCCGGGGACACCGGCCACACCAGCGCCCACACGTTCGACCTCGAGGTCTGGGCCGCCGGCGTCGGCGCGTGGCTCGAGGTTTCCAGCGCCAGCACATTCACCGATTACCAGGCTCGTCGAGCCAATATTCGCTACCGCCCTGAGCCGGGTGCCGGACCGCGCTTCGTCCACACCTTGAACGCGTCTGGTGTTGCCTTTCCGCGCTGCTTGATCGCACTGCTCGAGAACGGCCAGCAGGCTGACGGGTCCATTCGGCTGCCCGACGCGCTGGTACCGTATGTCGGTGTCTCGCGGATCGACCCGGCGTCGTAGACCGCGCCTCGAGCGTCTCGCGCCGGCGGTGGTCGTCGTGCTCGTGGCGCTCCTGGCCGGTCTGAGCCTCGGCACCGGCTGGCTCATCGTGCGCCATTTCCGGGAAGATGCAGAATCGACCAGCCGCTTCTACTCCGAAGTGTTCGCCGGGCTCAACAGTCCGCGCCCTGGCGCCGAGGCCGAGGCGTTACTGAGGCTGGGCGAACAGGTGCGTGCTCTGGGAATGCCGCTGGTGGTCACCGACGCGACCGGGCGTGTCACTGCCTACGACAATCTTCCTTTCGAGACCTCGCTCGACGATCCCAGACTCAAGGATTTCGTGGGCGGGCTCGATCGCCAGAACCCGCCGGTAGTGGACTCTACCATCGGCACGGTCCACTACGGTCCGTTGCCTGCCCGGCTCCAGCTGACGGCGCTTGTCGTTTTGCAGGCGCTCACCATCGCGGTCATGGTCGGGGTGGCGATCTTTGCCTACCGGAGCGCGATGAATGCGCAGCGGGACCGCCTGTGGGTCGCCATGGCTCGCGAAGCGGCCCACCAGATGGGCACGCCGCTTACGAGTCTCCAGGGTTGGATCGAGCGGATCCGGTCACTGCCGGAAGCGCCGCCCGCCCTGGGAGAACACCTCTCGGCCGACGCCGAGCGACTCGATCGGGTCGCTCGGCGCTTTGAGCGGATCGGGAACCCGGCTGCTCGCGAGCCAATCGGGCTGGGCGCGCTGGCGGACCGGGTGGCGGGCTACTTCCGGCCACGTCTGCCGAAATGGGCCAACCAGATCGAGCTCAGGGTGGAAGCTGCAGGCGCCGGCCCCACCGTTCTGGGAGATCCTGTTCTGCTGGAGTGGGCGCTGGAGGCCCTGGTCAAGAATGCGATCGATGCACTGCAAGGGCGCTCGGGAACGATTATTCTCAGAGTAGAAGCGGACGATCGCACCGCGGCAATCCGGGTGCTCGATGACGGACCCGGCATTCCGAAGGAAATTCGTCGCGACATTTTCGAGGCCGGGATTACGACCAAGCGCGGAGGATGGGGCATCGGCCTCGCTCTCTCTCGGCGCGTGGTCGAAGAAGCGCATTTGGGCGAGCTCGCCCTCGAGCCGAGCGAGAAAGGCACGTGCTTCCTGATTCGTATTCCGCTGGCGGAGACGCCGGCTTGAGTGATGTCGCCGAGGCGACCGACTGGACCCGAGGTCTCAATCCCGCTCAGCGGGAGGCGGTGGAGCACGTCGAAGGCCCCCTGCTGGTGCTGGCAGGCGCAGGGTCGGGCAAGACCCGAGTGCTCACCACCCGGATCGCCAGCCTCATCGATCGCCACGGGGCTCCGCCCGATCGCATCCTCGCCGTCACTTTCACGAACAAAGCGGCCGGTGAGATGAAGCAACGGGTCGCCCGGCTCCTGTCGCGCGACCCTTCGGGACTCTGGATCGGCACTTTTCATTCGCTCTCCGCCAGACTGCTCCGCCGCGAAGCCGAATTGCTGGGGTTCACCCGCCAGTTCACCATCTATGACGAAGACGACAGCCTCAGTCTGGTGAAGCGGCTGATGGAGCAGGGTGGTCACTCCACCAAGCTGTTCCCCCCTCGCGCAGTCGCCGCCGTGATCTCATCCGCGAAGAACCGGATGCTGGTCCCGGACCAGCTGGGCGCCGCGGCGCCGTTTGATCGCCTGTCGCAGGTCGCGTCGGACGTCTTCCGCGCATTGGGGCCGGCGCTCAAGAGTGCCAATGCGATGGATTTCGACGATCTGCTGCTGCATCCTCTGACGCTCTTCGACCAGCATCCGGAGCGGCTCGAAGCCTACCGCCGGAAGTTTGCGTTCATCCTGGTCGACGAGTTCCAGGATACCAATAGGGCCCAGTATCTCCTCGTGCGGCGGCTCGGCGCGCACGGAAACGTTTGCGCCGTCGGTGACGACGATCAGTCGATCTACGGCTGGCGTGGGGCCGACGTACGAAACATGCGGGAGTTTCAACGCGACTTTCCCAACAGCAAGCTCGTTCGGCTGGAGGAGAACTATCGCTCGACGCAGATCGTCCTCGACGCCGCGAACGGTGTCATCGCGGAGAACCAGGGGCGCCTGGGCAAGACGTTACGCACCCGTAGGCAGGGCGGAGAGCAGGTAACGCTGCTGGCGGCCGCGGACGAGCGCGACGAGGCCGAGTGGATCGTCGGCGAGCTGGGCCGCCGAGCGCGAGGCGGCGAGTGGAGCTATGGCGAAATGGCCGTGCTGTACCGGACCAATTCGCAGTCGCGCGCCCTGGAGGAAGCGTTTCGGCGAGCAGGGGTTGGATATCGACTGGTCGGCGCAATCAGCTTCTACGAGCGGCGCGAGGTAAAGGATCTGTTGGCCTACCTCCGTCTCGTTGCCAATCCCGCTGACAACGAGGCATTCCTCCGCGCAATCGGAGTTCCGCGCAGAGGCATCGGCGATACCAGCCTCGCGGTGTTCAATCGCGCTGCCGAGCAGTGGGCCCGGCCGCTGCTCGAGACGGCACGGATCGCGGACCGGATTCCCGATCTCCGCCCTAATGTACGGGAGTCGTTCCACCGATTCGCAGACTTCGTCGATGGTCTTCGGGTACGCTCGGCAGACTCAACGCCGGCCCAAACGCTCGAGCAACTGGTGGAAGGGCTGGACTACGAGTCATATCTGCTCGCCGAAGGACCGGAGGGGGCGGATCGCTGGGAGAACGTACGCGAGCTGATTGCAAGCGCGGCGGAGTGGTCCGAAGTCGTGGTGCCCGAGGGCGACGATCCGGGAACACCGCTCGAGCGGTTCCTGGCGGAAGCGGCGCTCCTCACCGCGCAGGACAGCATCGTTGGCGCGCCCGATGGTGTCACCTTGATGACACTCCACACGGCGAAGGGACTCGAGTGGCCGGTTGTCGTGCTGGCAGGCATGGAGCACGGGCTCTTCCCGCTCGCCCGGGCCGAAGAGCACCCGGGCGGTTTGGAAGAGGAGCGTCGGTTGTGTTACGTAGGGCTCACCCGCGCCAAGGATAAGCTTTACCTCACCTGGGCCCGGGCGAGGCGGCGAGGCGGCGAGCTTCGTCCCGGCATTGCGTCCGCCTTTCTCCGCTCGCTGCCCCCTTCGGTAGTCGAGGAGAGGCGCACCAATGCGTTGTGGGCCCCTGGCTGGGGTGCTGGCAAAACCAGTCAACGTCCCGCCGCAAAATGGAGCCGATGGGGAGAGGAATCGTCGCCCCCGGTCGCGTCCCCCGCGCCGGAGGCGGAGGAGGCGAGCCAGGACGTCCCGAGGTACGTGAAGGGAGAGCGAGTGCGCCACCGCCGGTTCGGCAGCGGAACCATCCGCGGCCTCACCGGCGGCGGCCGCGATCTCAAAGTCGAAGTAGCCTTCGATGATGCCGAAGTTGGAATCAAGCACCTGCTCGTGGCTTATGCGGGGCTCGAGCGCGACTGGGAGAGCGCATGACGATTGGCTCGGATCAGGTAAAGCACGTTGCCAGACTCGCCGAGATCGGCGTAGAAGAGCATGAGTTGCCCAGGCTGGTGGAGCAGTTCAATCGGATCGTGGACTATGTGGCCCAGCTGGACGAAGTCCCTGCCGATGCCCGGGCACAGCCGTTTCTCGCCGGACCCGAGGCGACTCCGCTTCGCGAGGACGTAGTGAACCCGGTGCCGCTGGCTCGCCCCCCGGCCGCTATGGCTCCGGAGTTCTCGGACGGGTTCTTCCTCGTGCCGCGGCATGGCGCAATGGAGGATCTGTGACGGCGACGGCCATCGCCCGCGAGGTGGGCGCGCGGCTGGCGAAGGCAGACTCCGCCGGACTCAATGCAACGCTTCACTGGTCGGCCGAGTGTCTGGAGGCCGAGGCCCGGCGCGTGGAGGGCATGAGCACACCCGGGGCCCTGCACGCTCTGCCGATCGCCGTGAAAGACAACATCGTCACCACCGAAGAACCAACCACCTGCGGGTCCCGCATTCTCGAAGGCTATGTCTCGCCCTACACCGCGACTGCCCTGCGGCGCCTGCGGGCGGCCGGGGCGATGGTCGCCTGTAAGGCGAATCTGGACGAGTTCGCCATGGGATCGTCGACCGAGCATTCGGCCTATGGGCGGGTCAAGAATCCACTCGATCACGATCGGGTCCCCGGGGGATCCTCGGGAGGATCTGCGGCCCTGGTAGCTGCCGACGTCGTCCCCGCGGCCCTGGGCTCGGAGACCGGCGGCTCGGTGCGTCAGCCCGCGAGCTTCTGCGGCGTCGTCGGCGTGAAGCCCACCTACGGGCGTGTCAGCCGATTCGGCCTGGTGGCGTTCGGATCGTCACTCGACTGCATCTCGGTGTTCGGCAAGACAGTGGATGACGCCACCCGCGTGTTGGCAGTGATGAGCGGACCGGATCCGCTGGACGCTACGACGGTCAATCGCCCACCAATGAAGCCCGCGACTGCGATGTCGAGCCTCGAGGGTCTCAAGGTGGGTCTTCCCCGCGAGTACTTTCCGACCGATTTGCACCCCGGCGTGCGTGCCGGGCTCGATCGGACCGTTGCAGTGCTCCGGGATCTTGGCGCGAGTGTCAGCGAGGTCTCGCTTCCGCATTCGAAGTACGCCGTGCCTACCTATTACATCATTGCACCGGCCGAAGCGGCTGCGAATCTGGCTCGCTACGACGGAGCCCGCTACGGCGTTCGAAAGGTCGGGGCGGAGGGAAACATCGGGGCGCTCTACCGCGCTACGCGTGGCTCCGGGTTCGGAGCCGAAGTTCGCCGGCGTATTCTGATCGGCACGTACGTGCTGAGCGCCGGGTATTATGACGCGTACTACCGGAAAGCGCAGACGGTCCGGGCTCTGATCGCTCAGGATTTTCAGCGGGTGCTGGGTAGCAGCGGCATGGATCTCCTGCTCACGCCCACCACTCCGACGCCGGCCTTCAAAGCGGGCGAGAAGACTGAAGACCCGGTGCAGATGTATCTCGCCGACATCTTCGTCTGCGCCATCAGCCTGGCAGGCCTTCCCGCGCTCAGCCTGCCGGTGGGCCGGGATCAAGGCCTGCCCATCGGAGCACAGCTCATCGCCGCAGCCTTCGACGAGCCGCGCCTGCTTGCCGTTGCCGGATTGCTCGAGCGATCCCTCCGCGGAACGGAGGAGGTCCGTTGATGAGCTGGGAGACAGTCATCGGGCTCGAGGTGCACGTCCAGCTTCTCACCCGAAGCAAGATGTTCTGCGGCTGCTCCACCGCGTTCGGTGATCCGCCCAACACCAATGTGTGCCCGGTCTGCCTCGGGCTGCCGGGAGCACTGCCGGTGCCGAACGCGCAGGCAATCAGGCTGGCAACGCGGGCGGCGCTTGCGCTGGGCTGCACGGTGAATGGTCGCAGCGTGTTCGCGCGGAAGAACTATTTCTACCCGGACCTGCCCAAGGGATACCAGATCTCACAGTTTGACCAGCCCCTTGCGACTCACGGTGGGCTCGAGTTCGAGTCGCCCGAGCGGGGCCGCATGCGATGCGGCATCACCCGCCTCCATGTCGAGGAAGACGCCGGGAAATCGCTGCACGATCGCTTCCCGGGGAAGACGGCGGTGGATCTGAACCGTGCGGGGGTTCCTCTCGCCGAGATCGTGAGCGAGCCCGATTTGCGATCGCCGGCAGAGGCCCGGGTGTATCTCACGACGCTCAAGCAAATCCTGATGTACGCCGAAGTAAGCGATTGCAGCATGGAGCAGGGAAGCCTTCGGGTAGACGCCAATATTTCCATTCGGAAGGCGGGCGAGTCCACCCTAGGCACCAAGTGCGAGGTCAAGAACCTCAACAGCTTTGCCAACGTCGAGCGCGCTCTTACAGCGGAGCGGGACCGTCAGATCAGCCTGGTCGAGAGTGGCCAGAGAATCACTCAGTCCACGCTGCTGTTCAACGCGGGGACGGGGCAGGTTCGCTTGCTCCGATCCAAGGAAGAAAGCCATGACTACCGGTACTTCCCCGATCCCGATCTTCCGCCCCTGGTTCTGGCAAAGGAATGGATCGAGGAGCAGGGGGCCGCTCTTCCCGAGCTGCCTGATGCCAAGCGCGAGCGGCTGGTCATGGCCTACGGCCTCTCGCTCGAGCACGCTCGTGTAATCGCCGCCGACCGCGCAATTGCCAACTACTTCGAAGCGGTCGTCGCTGCGGGAGCCGAGTCGCAGGCGGCGGCCAATTGGGTAATGGGTGATGCGCTGGCCGGCTACAATGCGATCGGCCGGTTCGCCGTCGCTCCTGCCAGGCTGGCGGAGCTGACCCGTCTGGTCGCGCAGAACAAGGTGAGCCAGCAGGCAGCCAAGCGGGTGTTCGCGAGCGACGATCTAGCCGATCCGTCGGCGGCATCCGCGCTCGCGGTTGCCGAGAAGCTCGGGCTCACTCAAGTGAGCGACACCGGTGCACTGGGCGGATGGGTAGACGAGGTGTTGACCGCGTTCCCCAAGGAAGTAGAGCGCTATCGCGCCGGCGAGACCAAGCTCATTGCGTTCTTCGTGGGGCAGGTGATGAAGCGGAGCCAGGGCAAGGCGGATCCGAAAGGTGTACAGCCGGTGTTGACCGAAAAGCTAAGAGCGTGAACGGTGAACGGTGAACGGGCGACACTCAGCCACCCCGTTCACCGTTCACCGTTTACCGTTCACGCAGTTTAAGAAGACTCATGGGGTCCTCCGTAATCCTCCCATACCTCGCTATCCAATGCAGATGCGGACCGGTTACTCGTCCGCTCTGGCCCACCCGTCCGATGATCTGACCTCGCCTCACCGTGTCGCCGGTCGTCACCAGGGCCTTGCTCAGGTGGAAGTAGCCCGTGACGATCCCTTCCCCATGATCGAGATATACGACCGTTCCCGCCAGGTAGAAATCCGCCACCAGCGCTACGATCCCGGCGTTTGCCGCACGCACCGGCGCGCCGACCTTGCCGGCGAAGTCGGTGCCGAGATGCCGGCTCTGAACCTGGCCATTCAGCACGCGCGCTGTGCCGAACGGGCTGGTCACCCGTCCGGGTCTCGGCGCTACGAACGGCGAGCTCCATTTGCGAGGCGTCGCATGCGCCTCGCGCGCAATGGCGCGCGCCTGCTCGATCTCATCACCGATGCGTTGCTGGGCAGCCGAATCCGGCGTTGCGAATCTGCTCTCGACCTGAAGCTGTTCGTGGCGGTAGGTCCCGCCCTTGACCGGTATCGCGAGGTCGAGACTGTCGCGCTCGCCGCCGGGCCGGACGGGAAGCAACGTGAGAACCACGGAATCGCCGCCCTCGAGCCCCGTTCCGATCAGCGCCGTGAAACCTCCGCGCACGGGATGGAAGTGCAGCGGTTCGCCTTCGGCGCGTCCCGCGAGCGCCGCCAGCTTCGGTGCTCCGCGCCCGGCGCGAACGACGATGAAGCCGATGCTGCCGCGAATGAGATGAGTCGGGTAGGTCGTGATGCGGAGTGGCGGGGCCTGCGCTGCGAGCGGTGGAACGATGAGCAGCGGGAGCAGACACCAACGCCAGAGCGGCGAGGCCCCCCGCAGCAAGCTCACCCGTCGGATGCTGCACGAAGCCGCAGAATGGGCCAAGCGCTTTCTGGCTGGCGCCAGGGAAGCTTCTGCTCCAGAGATGGCCAGTAGGTCAGCTTTTGCTTCGGCAGCCCGAAGGCGTCCTGGGCCAGTTCGAGAAGGCGGGCCCGATTGCGACGCCCGGCGTCCCGAATAGCCTCCCGCCGCCGACGCTTGGCGGTCGCCAGCGGCTCTTCACCGGAGGGATCCAGGTGCCGCGCTCGGGGTTGCCGATCCGCCAGAACCTCTATCAGGTAGTCGAATGCAAGCCCGAGATGCCGCTCGACGTCCTCATCGTGGAGATTCCAACGGCTCACCTCGCGCGCCGCCTGAGCAGCTCGCTGCCAGCTGTCGGTTTCGGTGAGTCGGACCATGCCGCGGAACAGCCGGCGGTTGGTACGAACGCTGAAGATGGTAGGCGATATGATCCGATCAAGATGCCGGTCTGCCTGCCGATGGTCCAGCAGGATGACGTCTTTGGCCGCTTTTGCGTACGCGTCGCCGAGGTGCAGCTCCACCCGCGTTTCCCAATAGGAATGCCCGAACGAGGCGGTGCTGCTCGTGACCATGAGCTGTCGCGGCACGAAATAGTTGTGCGCAATGGTATCCGCCGCGAGATGCGCGAGATACCCCAGCCCGAATGCCCGCAGCCCGTCACTCGGCGCCAGGTCCAGAATCTCCTGACCTACATGCCAGAAGTGACAATGCCGGCCCACCGGAGCGTACTTCTTCGCGATCGATGAGTCAGCGGCGATGTTGCCGTAGAGGAAGTCGAAAGGGAACGCTCGCAGGAGATCGGCGACCGACGGCGGCAGAAGCTGCAAATTGGCCAGTACAGATTCGCCGAGATAGATGTGCGTGCCAGGGGTCCAAGCGTGCGCGGCGCCGGGAAACGCCAGGATTCCGACCACTACCAGCAGCAGCGCCGCGGCCAGGCGTCGTCCGCTCATCGCCGCCCGGGCACTAGAAGCCGCCGAATCCGGCCCAGCACGCCGTTCCCCCGCCGCGCGGACCGAAGGACCGCCGCCACGTCCAGCGCGGTGTCTTCGACTTCTTCGTGCACCACATCGTATAGGCTCTCCAGATCGGCCATCCTAGTCCGAATCCGCTCGGCACCTTTGACGACCTGTCGCCTTAGGCGTCGTCCGGTTTGCACGAACGCACCAGCTTCCTGCCGTACCATACTCAGTAGATCCTGGCTCTGGTCGGTGAGCTGTCGCACACCCCTGATCGCGACGGTGAGATCGTCTTCCAGCCCCCGAACCACCTTGCTGAGGTCTTCCAGCGGCTTCACCAGGCGCGCCAACACTACCACCGTTGCAATCGCGATGGCGATGAACGACAGGGCGATCACCGCCAGCGAGAGCGCGACCGTCGGTCCGACCCAAGCCGGGCCGCCGGTCGTCTGCAATAGCGCAAGCATCAGGCGCATGTGCGATGAGTTCCCCTGTAATGGACTGGTAAGGTAATGCGCCTATCCGCTTGACGCCTCCCGGGGTCTGACTCAGCTTTGGCCATGCCTTTACGCTTTCGAGTTCGTGGGGGTCGCTCCCTCAAGGGAACCGTGCGTCCCGCGGGCAATAAGAACGCCGCCCTGCCGATTCTCGCCGCCACGCTGCTGGCCGAAGGTCCAGTCGAGCTGTCCAACGTACCTCGAATTCGCGATGTCGAGACGATGGTCGCCCTGCTCGCGGATCTCGGCGCGACCCTGGAGTGGACCGGTCCCAATGCGCTACGCCTGGATACCGGCAGCGCTCGGCTCAAGCCGCTCGATATCCAGCTCTGCGCTCGCATTCGCGCGTCCATCCTCCTCGCCGGCCCGCTCCTCGCTCGCTTCGGTAAGGTCGCTCTTCCGCCGCCGGGTGGCGACGTCATCGGGCGCCGCCGGGTCGACACCCACTTCCTCGCGCTGGAGCAGCTCGGCGCGCTGGTGACCGTGGGCGACCGCTATGAGCTCGAAGCCAAGACTCTCACCGGTGGCGACATATTCCTTGATGAGCCCAGTGTCACCGGAACCGAGAACGCCCTGATGGCCGCGGTCGCCGCACGGGGGCGGACTACCCTTCGCAACGCTGCCAGCGAGCCGCACGTGCAGGATCTGGCCAAGTTCCTGGTGGCCCTCGGCGCATCGATTGAGGGGATCGGCACCAACGTCTACACCATCGAGGGTGGCCGCCCCTTGCGTGGTGCAGCGTACACCATCGGCCCCGATCATATCGAAATCGGCAGCTTCGTGGGACTGGCGGCCGTCACAAACGGACAGGTCACCATCGACGGTGTGCGCTCGGAAGACCTTCGGAGTACACTGCTCGGCTTCGATCGCCTGGGTATCCGTCCACGGGTTGATGGAGCACGGCTCATCGTCGACGCGGAACAGGAGCGGCGAGTCCGCCCGGACCTCGGCGGGCATGTGCCGAAGCTCGAGGACGGCCCCTGGCCGGCGTTCCCGGCGGATCTCATGTCCACGACCATCGTGGCCGCCACCCAGTGCGCCGGCATGCTGCTCGTCTTCGAGAAAATGTTCGAGTCCCGCCTGTTTTTCGTGGACAAGCTCATCGGCATGGGCGCGCAGATCGTGCTATGCGATCCTCACCGGGCGGTCATCTCCGGTCCGGCCCGGCTCAAGGGTGGCACGGTCGATTCGCCCGACATTCGAGCAGGCATGGCCATGCTGCTGGCCGCGCTGGCCGC
>JBKPOS010000145.1:0-8379 GCA_046733215.1 Gemmatimonadota bacterium | reverse complement strand
CCGTGGTCCTCGACCAGGGCCGTCCCATGCCAAACGATTACCCGCACGACGACATACAGAAGGAGCGCACCCCAGATCGCGAGTTGCGCGCTCCGTCCCGCGGGCAACTCGCTCTCGGCTGAGAGCCTAGCGCTGCGCGATGGCTCCGCCGCCGGGAGCACCGCGCAATCCGCCGCGCCCATCGCCATGGTACCGTTGACCGCTCCATGTGACCGTACCCCGCCGTGGACCATCGCCTGTTGCGTCATCACGCGGGAGTGAGGTCGCATTCGTCCCTTTTTCTGAGCGCGCGGTGTAGGAGAAGCTGTTCAGGTTCTAGTCGTTCGTCCGATATAGCAAAGGTGAGCCCACTCGCCTCATACCGTGCGAGCTTTCGACATGATCAAGGTGCTCCGTCCCGCCACTGCTATGGACAATGTACCATCATAACTCAAACCGACAACTACGCTTAGGCCATGTATCACTGAATCCTAGGTAATAGATCACAGGAATCCTTAAGGCATATCTGGTCTCCGGGTAATACCCCGCCCCGCACCCGGGGAAGCCCGAAGACAGTGGTGACGGCTTATGGCTTTCGGCCCAATGCGGAGATCGAGGCGCCGAAGGGAAGCGTCAGACGCCGGATAAGCGGCAACTCGATGCGAATCGACGCGAAGAGAAGAGGATCGAATAATGGTATTGTGAGGAGGTCCAGCGTCTCCGGGTCTTGAGACGGAGCGTGAAAGAGAGCGAGCACCGGCTCCGCCACAACCCGCTTGAGAGACAGCAACCCGAAGAGGAGCACACCCCAGTACGTCGCCTTCACCACTGTAAAGCCGGCGTTTTGCAGATGAGATCGTAGACGGCTTTTTGTGAAGCGACGGGCCGACTCCACAGTCCTGTTATGCCGCCCCGCGAGAAAGTCGTACGCTCCGTCGGAAATAAGGATGTAGCCTCCAGGCCTGAGCACCGCGTTGGCCTGCTCGAGTACCAGGTCTACGTCACGAATTCCGCGATGGTATAGAACGTCAACGAGGGCAACGCAATCGAATGATTCGCCGAGCAGCGGAAGCCGGTTGGCGTCGCCTGCTACAATGGCATCTCCTGGCCTGACCTTCTCTCGCGCGTGGTGCAAAGCATATCGATTGCTGTCCAGCCCGACCCGACGTCTGAAATCCCCGAACAGGTGCTGGATGTTCCCGCCCGCACCGCATCCAATCTCGAGGACGGTCTTTCGCTGATGATCGGGGACCGAAACGAGCAGTGTACGGAGCACCGCCCGTCGGGCACGGAACCACCAGTGGGACGCTTCAAGCCGATCGTATGTCGCAAACTCGGCCGCGGCTGGGTCAGTCACGCACCAAGGCCGCCAAGCTGCCCGATAATGTAGGTGGGACGGCCGCGTACTTCCTGGAGCACTTTACTCAGGTAGACGCCCAAGACACCGACCGCGACGAGCTGAAGCGCCGCACCGAGGAGCACGACGCAGGCGACAGCCCAGGGGACGTAGGAAAGACTGATACCAAGCAAGTACATCACGGCGATTACGATCCCGCCGATGAGGGCGAGCCCGCCCAGACCAACGCCGAGATAGAGGATCAGATAGAGTGGCGCCGTCGAAAAGGACGTGAATCCTAACATCGCCAGATGCCAGAGCCGCCCCACTGAGTACTTCGAACGACCCGCTTTCCGTTGTTCCTCCCGGTAAGTCACATCGAGACGCCGGAAACCGACCAGCGCCACAAGGCCCCGCAGGAACGGCTCCCGTTCGGGAAACCGCTTGAGTGCGTCGACCACTTTTCGATCCAGCAGGGCGTAGCCGGCAAACCGATAGATGATCGGCGAATCGGCCAGCGCAGCCATGATTCGATAGAACGCAATCTCGGTCAATCGCTTGAAGGCCGAGGCGTGGCCGGCTTCTTCGCGTCGCATCACCACGATCTCGGCACCGCTGCGCCAGGCTTCGATCATGGAAGGGATGTACGAGGGAGGATGCTGGAGGTCGGCATCCATTGTGATGGCAACGTCTCCGGTACACCGCTCGAGGCCGGCCATGAGGCAAGGCTGGTCTCCATAGCGCCGCGACATGATGATGTACTTGATACGCGGGTCACGGGCCCTGAGAGCTTGCAGCAACTCGATGGTTCCGTCGCCGCTGTTGTCATCCACGAAGATCAGTTCGTAATCGAGTCCCGTTGGCGCGATCGCCGACGCCAGAGCGTCGCACATGGCCTGCAGGTTCTCCCGCTCGTTGAACGTCGGCAAGACCACCGACAACCTGGTCACATGCCGCTCCGCGAAAACTCATGCAGGCCACTGATGACCCGGTCGAGCGTCCGGCCTTCGAGCTCCGGATAGAGTGGCAGGGCGATCGCTTCATCGCAGACCTGTTCTGCATTGGGCAGGTCACCGCGTCGGTAACCGAGGTACCGGTTGGCCGCCTGCAGGTGCAGCGGCACGACGTAATAGATGTTGGTTTGAATTCCTCTCTGCTCGAGGAACGACACTAGGGCGTCACGGCGTCCGCCGGTCACCCGCGCCACGAAAACGTGGTGGTTCGAGACCACACCTGTCGGGATGACCTGCCAGTGAAGCAGATCCTCGCCGACTCGCCGGTAATAGCACTGCGCGATCTCTCGGCGCCGAGCATTCATCGCATCGAGATGCACGAGCTTGACGCTGAGGATGGCCGCTTGCAGCTCGTCGAGGCGGGAGTTGACCCCGTGGATGATGATGTGGTCCTTATCCGTCATGCCGTACATGCGCAGGCGGCGCAACATGGTGTCGGCCTCACTATGCCGCACGCAGACGAGGCCTCCGTCGCCGTAACCTCCCAGATTCTTCGTGGGGTAGAAACTGAACACCGACAGATCGGCCAGACTGCCCGCCTGCTTGCCACCGATCGTGCTGCCGTGTGCCTGCGCTGCGTCCTCGATGATTTGCACTCGTTCCGGCAGAGCGGCACGCAACTGATTCACGTCGACCACATTGCCGAAGATGTGGACCGGCATCACCGCCTTGGTCTTGCTCGTCACCCGGCGCGCGACCTGCTCCACGTCGATCAGGAATGTCGCCGCGTCGATGTCGGCAAAGACCGGGGTCGCGCCGCTGGCGACAATGGCCGAGCAGGTTGGAATGGCGGTGTACGGCGTGGTGATCACCTCATCCCCAGGCTCAACGCCGATCGCCTTGAGCGCCAGAATGAGTCCGTCGGTACCGTTGGCGACGCCGATGCCGTGCGGCATGCCAACGTATGCGGCGAACGCCTCTTCGAAACGACTGACTTCCTCGCCCAGCGTATAGCGACCCGACCGGAGTACCCGATCCACTGCGGCCAGGATGTCGCGCTGGTACGCGAGGTATTGAGGCACAAGATCACAGCGCCAGATATAGTCAACAGTCACAGTCACCGATCGTCGCTCCTGAAATAATCGACGGTTTTCGAGAGAGCCGTCGCGAGCGCCGTGCTCGGCACCGAGCCAAGCGCGCGCACGAGTTTGTCCTGAGAGATGAACGCCTCACCCACATCTATCTGCTTGAGTCGCTCGGGAAACGGCTCCACCTTCCACGCGCCGGCACCTACGGCGGCCACCAGCGCATCCATCAGGGTTCCCAACTCCACCGGGCAGCCCGCTACGTTGTAGGCGTCGAAACCTTCCCAGCGACGAGCCGCCAGCGCCACCACGATCTCGGCCAGATCCCGCGCGTAGACCAGCGACCTTGCCCGCGACGAGTCGCCGAAGATGGTCACCGTTCTTCCATCGAGCAGGTCGCGCAGAAAACTGCCGACCATGCCGAGATCGTAGCCACGCGTGCGCTGGTACTCACCGAAAGTATTGCTGACCCGCAGCGAAACGGCGTGAAATTCGTTGCGACCTGAGTACAGCCGGAACAGGCCTTCCGCCGCCAGCTTGTGCACACCTTGCGGATCGAGAGGGACCTGCTGCGTCTCTTCCGTGATGGGATCGGCGCCCGCCCGGCCGTACTGGCCGCGAGAGCCGAGATAGATGACCCGTGCGCCCCCGACTTTACGAAGCGCCTCGATGAGCACGAGATGAGACCTGAGATTCAGCTCCAGGTCACGGAGTGGTTCCGCCATGCCGATGTGATGACCCGTGAGACCCATGCAGTCAACCGTGAGACTGCTTCCACGGATCAGATCCGGCACGTCGGGGTATTCCTCGATGCGAGCCCGGATGAGCTGTACCCGGTCGGCCACCGGTGCGAGATTTGCTTCCCGGGCGCTCTCCGACAGAAAGCCGTCGAGCACAGAAACCCGAATACCCCTCCGCGCGAACGCGGCGGCGATATGGCTGCCGATGAACCCGGCGCCGCCGACTACCAGGACAGACTCCGGCGCCCCGGAGTCAGCCATCAGGGTTTCGGGGCCTCATCGCCGAAGTAGAGCTCGAAGTCTTTCTGAGCCTTCTCGTAGTCCGGCACTTGCCCGATATCGATCCAGTATTCAGTCAGCTCGTAGAGACCGATGGGTAATTTCTCCGCCAGCATCTTCTTGATCAGACTGTCCACCCCGAAGTATTCATCCGGCGGAATCAGGCGAAAGATACCCGGCGAGAACACATAGATGCCCGCCAGAATCTCGGTCTCGAAAGTCGGCTTCTCTTCGACGCTCGTGACGTAGCCGCCGGCATGCGTGATTCGGCCGAATCCGAACGGTGTAAAAATTTTCCGAATCGACACGCACAGATCCACCTTAAGATCGATCGCCGTCCGATAAAGTTTTCCGAAGTCGATGGTGGACAAGATGTCGCCGTTCATCACGATGAACGGCTCGGTCAACTTATCTTTCAGCAGCAGGACCGGCCCGGCAGTTCCCAGCGGCTTGCGTTCCTGGCTGATGGCGAGCTTTACCGAGTAGCGTGCGCCGTCACCGAAAAAGTTCGAGATGTAGTCCGACTTGTAGTTGGTCGCCAGATAAATCTCGTCGAACCCGTTGAGCCGAAGCCGCTCGATTTGGATCTCCAGCAGGCTCTTCGTCCCTACCGGCAGGAGCGGCTTCGGGATCACCTCGGTAAATGGGCGCAAGCGAGTTCCCAGTCCGCCGGCCAGGATGACCGCCTTCATGGATGACTCCTAGACGTTGTAGGCACTTGGCTTGTACAGCCCGAGGTGCTGCTCCAGGAAACCCAGCGTTTCTTCGAGTCCCCGATCCAGATCATAAGCGGGCGCCCAATCCGTGTGAGTTCGAAGCCTGGTATTGTCGCACAGCAGCCGTTCGACCTCGCTGTTCTCGGGGCGGATTCGCTCGCTATCTTCGACGATGTCGGCGTTCCCGCCACACAATGCAATGATCTTGCGAGCCAGATCCCGCATCGAAATCTCGTGGTTCATCCCTACATTGGTCGCGCTGCCGATCAGTGCCTCACTCGCAACCACCGCGAGGAACCCGGCGGCGGTGTCTTTCACGAAGGTGAGATCCCGGGTGGGATGCAGATTGCCGGCCTTGATGGTGCGCTGACCGGCAAGGACCTGAGTGGCGATCATGGGAATGAAAGCACGCGCGGACTGCCGGGGCCCATACGCATTGAAGGGCCGCACCAGGTGAACCGGAAGACCAAACGACCGGAAGTAGCTGAGCGCCAGCTCGTCAGCGCCTATCTTGGTCGCCGCGTAAGGCGACTGGCCCACCGCCGGATGTGTTTCGTCGATCGGAACGAACTGCGCAGTCCCGTAGGTCTCGCTGGTTGACGTCACCGCGATGCGCTCGAGGTCGAGCTGCCGGGCAGCTTCGAGAACGTTGTAGGTGCCCTCGATATTGGTACGGATGTATGCGAGCGGCGAGAGGTACGAATAGGGGATGCCGATGAGGGCCGCGAGGTGCAGCACGCTCCGGCAGCCCTGCAGCGCGCGATACACGGCATCGTAGTCCCGCACGTCCCCGCTGATGACTTCGATGTGGTCCCTCACCGGCGATTCGTCCAGCCAGCCCCACCGGTTATTGGCGTTGTAATGCACGAACGCGCGCACCGTGAGGCCGCGCTGGACGCAGAGCTCCGTCAGGTGCGACCCAATGAACCCACCGGCGCCGGTGATGAGGACGGGAGAGGGGATGGTCGCTGCTGCCATGGCAAGTCGCTCGCGCTGGGGAGGTGCTCGCCTGCCCTGTTCTGCGCGGGCAGGCTAACACGCTCAGCATGGTCAATGCAAGCGTGCCAAACCAGCAGGATGTGTGCTTATGCGACGCGCTCCCGGGACACGTGCTGTAGACCGGTCCAGACCCTTCGACCGCCGAGCAGCAAAAGGGTGAGGCCACCCGCGGCCGTGCTCAACCAGTACGAGATGGCGCGCTCGGTGAGCGTGATGGCGAGGGCTCGATCCGTGGGCACCCCGAACCACACCAAGGCGGCGGCAAGACTGCCTTCGACCGCCCCTAGACCTCCGACTGTCGGGGCCAGGGAACCCACGAGCACCAGTACCAGCAGGAGAGCGGCCTGAGGAACGGTGAGATCTACTCCGAACCCGTGCGCGATCAGGCTCAGCCTCGACAGATCTGCCAGCCACGCTAGCGCGGCGAGCGCAAGGCCCACCGCGATTTTCTGCCCGCGCTTTTCACCTGGGCCGACGATGTGCGCACGAACCTCGGCAAAACGAGCCTTGGCCCCCGGAGCGCGGCGGATCACGATGATCGCGAGCACGAGTAGGCCAGCCACCGCGCCGGCGAGAATCAGCGGCGCCTGGAGATGGCTCAGGTACGGCCGAATGGTCGAAAGCGACAGCAATCCGATGAACCCGAGTGGAGTGAGGTCGAGCAGCCGGTCGATAGCGACGCTCGCCGTACCGCGACCGACGTCGACGCGCGCACGCTCCTTGAGCCAGCCAATCCGAAAGACGTCGCCCGCCACTCGGGCCGGCGTGATGTTATTGACGAAGACGCTGCACAGCATACCCACGGTTGCCGTGCGGAAGCCCATCGGCGTGCCGAGCGCCCACAACGCGGCGCGCCAGCGCAAAGCGCAGAGCACCAGATTGCAACCGTATAGGGCGACGGCAAGAGCCGCTATGGCCGGCGCCAGGCTGGTAAGCTGATGAAAGGCGGAGGTGACCGTCTGCCACATCAGGACAGGTCACCGTGAGGCAGGAAGCGCCTCACTGCTTGGGGAGGCCGGCGACCGCGGCCGGGAGCGGGTTCACCCGGTAGAGTGCCGTGGTGCGTCCCGTCGGATCGGTTTGCCGGTCGAGAAAGGTGAAGTCGGCCGAAGCGCGCTCGGCGAACGTTTTCACGAACGGGTACGAAGTGATCTGCCAGTCTTCGAGAAACAGATAGTCCACGCTGTTAGCGCGGAGGTAGCGCATCAGCCCGTCGTAGTCTGTGTACGGCAGCGCGACCACGACGCCACCGGAATAGTAGGGCAAGTACTGCTTTCGGGCCGACACCCGTGGCTCACGCCCGAGCCCACGCGCCGACTCGCGTACTATCCTGCCCGCCCGATCCATGGTAGAAACGCAGTACTCGCGGTTGCACGTCTCCCGGCGCAGCATCCGTCGCAGTTCTGGAGCCCAGGCGATTGCCATGAGCAGGAGCAGGAGCGCGCCCAGGCCTGCTACGGCCTGAGGTGCACTCTGCCTCGCGGCAAGCCGCTGGGCCAAGGCCGCGATCCCGATGCCGCCGACCAGCAGCATGAGAGGAGCGAGCACGAGGATATGCCGGACCACCACGTTGTGCAGTAGGGGCCCGGCCAGAGCAACAGCAAGAAAGCCCACGATGAGCAGCGCATCGCCTCGCTGCCCGCGTCTGATCATGACCACCAGCCCGACGAGGAACGCCAGGAAACCGAAAAATCCGATGAGGATGTCGAGCTTGTCGAAGACCAGGTCTTTCACGTTCGCCGTAACCAGTCGACTGTAACGGACCAGGGTCGGATCCTTGGGTGTCGCCCGGTCACTCGTCATTACAGTCGGATGGGCCTGGAGGTACGTGATGTTGACAACCGACGGATTGTAGTCCAGGCCGTAGACCATTCGCTCGTACGACTCGTCTTCGTGGATCTTGACCTCGATCTCCTCCCACACTTGCCGCCCGTTGAAGGCGGGACGGTCCATGCGCCAGCTGGCCCATCCCACCTGTGGTCCCGCCAGCAGGACAAACCCCGCCACGAACGCCGCCACCCAGCCTGCCAGCTGCCGCCCCCCATACCGCCGCGGCCCACTGGCCCAGTAGTGCACCGCCTGAAACAGCGGAATCGCCGGCAGGAACAGCAACGCTTCCACCCGATTGAGGAACGCCAGCCCGAACACCATCCCCACCACCGCCGCCCCGCGCCAGCGCGGCCGCTCATACTGCCGCCAGAACAGCCAGAGCCCCAGGTATACCGTCGCCACATACGAGGGCTCGGTGAGAATGGCCGGCGCCAGCCGGGCCAGCACCGGATTGAGGCTCAA
>JBKPOS010000144.1:0-5747 GCA_046733215.1 Gemmatimonadota bacterium | reverse complement strand
GGTCGGACCAAGGCAGAGAGGTCGAACTAGCTAGCCGGAGAGATCATGGCCACCGCTACGCTGGCGGAAGCGCCCTCGATCGTTCCCAGCCGGAGCACTCGCCCCCGGTTGGATTCGGTGGATTTCCTGAGGGGTCTGGTCATGGTCATCATGGCCTTGGACCACGTCAGGGATTTCTTCAACATCGACGCCCGCTTCTTCGACCCAACCGACCTCACCCATACCACTCCGCTGCTCTTCTTCACTCGATGGATTACCCATTTCTGTGCGCCGGTCTTCGTGTTCCTCGCGGGCACGGCAGCGTACCTCTGGGCGTCGCGCGGGCGCAGCAAGACCGAGCTGAGCCGGTTTCTGGTGAGTCGTGGTCTGTGGCTGATCGTCGTCGAGCTGACGCTGATGACGGTGGGCTGGACCTACAACTTCACCTGGAGCTTCATCGGGCTGCAGGTGATCTGGGTTATCGGCTGGTCGATGATCCTGCTCGCAGGCCTGGTTTGGCTCCCGCTGAGGGTCATCGCGGGCATCGGGATCGTCTTGATCGTAGGACACAACCTGCTGGACAGCATCCATCCCCATCCCCTGCTGGCCGCGATTCCGGCGACCAGCGGCGTTCTGAATCCATTTGGTCAGGGGCCTATTGCAGGCGTGATCTCACCGGAGGCGACTCCCTGGGACTGGTTGTGGAGCTTCCTGCACGTGTTCAACCCACCAATTGCCTATCCCTTGATCCCTTGGGTTGGCGTAATGGCGGTGGGTTACGCTTTCGGGCCGGTGATGAAGCGACCCCCGGACGAGCGACGGAGATTCTGTCTGTGGGCCGGAGTCACCCTGACCACGGCGTTCGTGCTGATTCGCTGGCTCAACGTCTACGGCGACCCATCCGCGTGGAAGCCGCAGCCGGACCCGGTGTACACCGTACTTTCGTTTCTCAACACCACCAAATATCCGCCCTCGCTGCTCTACCTGCTGATGACGCTAGGGCCGGGCCTCGTGTTGCTCGGACTCATGGATCGCGCATCCGGTCCTGTGGTTCGCTTCTTCGTGGTCTACGGGCGGGTGCCGTTCCTCTACTACGTTGCCCACATATACCTCATCCATGGCCTCACACTGGTTGCGGCCGCCATCGCAGGGCAGGCGGCGCCGGGTGATCTGCGGGTGTTCTTCCTCTTCTACCCGAAGACATTCGGATTCGGGCTGGGGACGGTGTACGCTGTTTGGGTTGGCGTGGTACTGGCGCTCTATCCGCTGTGCCGGTGGTTCGCGCGGCTCAAGGCCAGCCGCAAGGATGTGTGGCTGAGCTACGTGTAAAGCCGGGGAAAGGGAGAACGCGGGGAAGGGGAGAAAGGGTGGCTAAGGTACGTTTCTCCCTTTTTCCTTTTCGCCCTTTTCTCCCTTTCCCCGCTTCACCTTTTCTCCCGCTTTGTCGAGCATCCGAATCTCGTCATCCAGCCCCAACGTCTCCCAGCGCTGAAGCGCGATCGGGACGTTGCCGTTCTTCCAGAGGGAATCGTGGAAGCTCCGCAGAGAGAAGCGGTCGCCCAGATGTTGTCGGGCGTCGGTGAGAAAGGCGAGAATCTGAAGCTTGCCGATTTCGTAGGTGATGGCCTGTCCGGGTGAGGCGGCAAAGAAAGCAGCCTCAGTGCTCGCTGTGGCGTGGTCCATCGGTACACTGGTCTCGAGATAGTCGGCCGCCTGGGGAATGGTGAACTCTCCGGTCGCGAGCTTCACATCCACTTCCACCCGAAGTGCGCGGAGTCGCATGAAGTTGTAGATGATCTCACGCGTGCGGGGGCGGTCATCGAAGAGCCCGGCCTGCAACATCATCTCCTCAGCGTAAAAGCCGATCCCTTCGTTCGAGTTTGAGTCGTAGTAATGCCGGCGAATGGGATCCTCATGAGCCCAGGCAAGCGCGAGCTGCATGTAGTGTCCGGGGATCCCCTCGTGCACCATCAAGGGACGCGGATCCTTGGCGCTCGCGCGATAGAAGTAGCCCAGGTCCGGCGCGGGGGGTGGCCGATAGCTTAACCCGTCCTCGGAGAGTCGGGTTGCCGACGTGAGGTCATCATTCACGCCCCAATCGGACAATGGCTCGAGATACGGCGGAAGCGGAGCAGTGCGATAGTGGCGCAGCGAGGCGGGAACGCTGATAAGGTCCCTTGCCGCGAGGTAGCGGCGGATTGCGAGCTCGTCCTCCTTCTCCTGGGTCAACTGCGCCGCGAGCGTCGGAAACTGCTCCAGCGTCGGCAAGCTGTCGTTGCGCTGCTGCTCGTATGCCTCGAAAGCGACGGAACGGGCCCAGTCCTGTTGCGCCATCCGGACTAACTGTTCCGGCGTGTAGGGGACCAGCGCGACGCTGCGAAGAAAGCCTAGATAGGCATCTCGACCGATCGCGGTTTTCTCAGGCAGCCCCGCCGCCCGTTGCTCCAGCCAACTGCGATACTGGTC
The DNA here is from genome assembly GCA_046733215.1 of Gemmatimonadota bacterium. Lineage (GTDB taxonomy): Bacteria > Gemmatimonadota > Gemmatimonadetes > Gemmatimonadales > GWC2-71-9 > DASQPE01. The sequence goes on along the minus strand of JBKPOS010000144.1, from coordinate 3,302 downwards.
GAGCGCTGCACCAGCCGAGGTCAGGGCAGTAGCCAGCCGCGTGGCGTCCGGCCCCTCGAGCAACGGTCCCAGTGCCTTGCCCACCCTTTCCAGCCGGGGCCCCATTCCTGCCAGCGACGCAACGGCGAGTCGCGTGAATGGCGCAAGAGCCTCGGTGAGGTTGGTGCGCGCCTCGTCCAGCGTCCGCGGGATCCGTTCCAGCCGGCGTACCAGCTCACTGGTCCGCACCGAGTCGAACGGCGGTGGCCGAAGCAGGTCCTGATGCAGCACACCGACGGTTTGATCGAGATAGAAAAGCGGATTGCGCCGCCACCCACGCGTAACGTCCAGCTCCCAATGGACCCGGGCCAATGCAGACCCCATGAGGCGATAATCCACCTGGTCGGCACGACTCCACCCTGTCGTGTCGACTGAGCGCCACTCTTTTTCGAAGGCGGCCAATGCTTTCCGGCGGGCGGCCACGGCTTCGGCCGACCAATCGGGCGTCCAGTCTTTGGGGCGCTCGATGCGCGGAATGTCGTCGCCGGAAGCGGGTTGGTTCGCGGCGCGCCAGGTCCAGAACCGTTGCGAAAGATCCCGAAGGCGCGTTGGACCCGTGTTCTGCGCAAACAGGCCAGGCACAGAGATGAGCACCGCGATGAAGACTGCTAGTGCGCCCCAGGTGCACAGTCGCCGGCATCGCTGCGGGATCAGGGTCCGCCTCCTATTGGAAAATTCTGAAGTACACCCGAACGCCTCCCCGCATGGACTGGAACTTGGGAACTCGTCCTCCGCCCCCCGCCACGACCCGCGCGAGGGTCCAGTAGGCGTCCACCGGGATGCCTTTCGCGCCCGGTTTGTTGACGCCGGGCGTCGCATAGGTGATGCCGGCGGAGAAGGTCGTCACTCCAATTTCCGAGTCGAGTGCCAAGACCGCCGCAGGAACCCCGGGAATTGAATCAGAAGCGCTCAGGTATGCGACTGTCTCGGCACCCTCATGCAGATGATCTACGCCCGCTTGGATGGCAAACCCGGGGACTAGGCGGACGAATGGATGACCGCCGAGCGTGAACACGTCACCCGGATTCACTTGCACCGTCTTGATGTTATTGAATGGCGCATACGGCTGATCCGGCGACGTCACCCGCAGCAATTCGTCCGCAGGTCTCTGCTGGAGATAGCCACCGGTCAGCCGAATTCCGAAGCGACCGACCCCGATGTCCGCCGTTGCGTTTCCTCCCAACGCCGCATGGCCGGTACCCGTGCCGATGTCGAGGAAAAAGCTGGGGCGCGGTGGAAAGCCGGTTCCCAGGCGATACAGGCCGCCCACGGCGAACCGAATGCCGGTACCCGTCGCATCATCGTTCCAGCGGTCGATGAGAGTAAACACGGCACCGACCTCCGCATCGCCTCGCTGGGAAAGGGGTGCCTCGGCAACCCGTCCGGCGATCGGTCCACGTGGATCGGTCAGGTAGGCGGTGAGAGCGTCCTGGCTGGCTCGAGTGGTGGGCAGAGCTGGGGTTGTCGTGAAACCGGTGACGCCGAGACTGGCGGAAAGTGTGGCCTGCAACCCTTGAATCCGCGCGTTCAGCGCGGCACCCAACTGGCTTCCCGCGGTGGGGACGAACGTCGAGGCCGTGGCAGGATCTAGCAGCAGACCGGCGAGGTCATTTCGGAGAGCCGTGCCGGAGTTGAGCGTGTTCTGGGCCAGCGAGCGGAGGGCCGGATCACCGTCGTACACGCCGGCCTGAAGTCGGGCTTCGAGCGATTGCAGTGCGCCGGTAAAATCGGAGATGAACTGAGAGGTCTGCGCGGCGCCGGCCTGATTCCCAAACACCAGATCCGCCGGATTGATACCGGCATTGCTCGAGGTGCTGTCCAGCGTCAGGGTCGTTTTGACGGTGGTCCGGGCGAGTGGAAGGCGGGCAAAGACGCTGATGTGCGAGGTGATACCGAAGCCCAAGCCGACTGCCGCCGAATTGCGGGAGCCTTGGGCCGTCGCCGTCAGCTGACCGAGATTCAGGCGAGCACCGCCAACTTGGGTGATTCGTCCGAGCGCCGCGTCGGCCTCCGCCAAGCCAGGGATGCGGTCAGCGCCAAGCGCCGGACTGGCGAGGTCGGCCGCAAACTCCTCCGACGTTCCGCCGAAGTAGCGCCGATCCACGGTTTCGAGGGCCCCGTCCACCTCGACCCGAAGCATGCCCTTGGGAACGCCGACGGGAGAGAATTGAGCCGCGGCTGCTCCGGGCAGGCACACTGCAGCCGCGAGCAGGGCGCCCCATCGGTACCTCACTCAGGCCGAACGGGACGGAAGCTGTAGAGGCCGTCGGTCAACGGGTCTTGAGCCTCACCTCGATTACCCCGTTCGCAAAGCGGGGCCCGTACTTGGTCTCAGCGTCGCTGCCGCTCAGATAGCGTATGTCCTGAATCAGATTGGACTGGACCTGCGTCAATTCGTCCGCTCCTCCCATCTCAGTGCCGTCTACGAAGACCGCCGACGTACTCGGGGACTCGTTGGCCTGGACGTAGTTGGCGTCCGACGTTCCGGGCGAGGCGCCTTCTTCGGCGGTGGAGCCGGGGTTACTCGGAGGCCGCGGCCTGCCGCCGTCCAGGGTTGTTCGACGCGCGGCCCGGCGAAGCCACTCTGGGTGCAGCTTCTCGATTACCTGGTAGGCATTGTTAACCCGCGCCGCTTCCACTTCTTCCGTAGTGATGAGCTTGGTATTCCGGTTCGCTTTCTCCGATACCTGTTGCGCGTGGGCGGTGAGCGCGCCCGCGAGCGCGACAGCGGCGGTCACGGCGAGGATGCGCGACGTTGACATTCGAAACCTCGGAGCTGTGGGGTGGTGGTGAGAAGGTAGCGTGCGCGCGGCGGCCCGGAAGTCCCTGCTAGCCTCCGCCAGTGCCCAGATTTCCGGTCTCGCCCAGGATTGGGGCGAATTATCCGTTCACGCGTTATGCGCGCAAGTGTCTGGAAAGGACCCGAGATCGCTGACGTCAGCCCACGCGACGAAGGACTTGTATCTGGCCTCGTTCACCCCGCTCTCGTTGGGCTATGCGGCATCGTCAGCTTCCGCGAGTTGGTCTGCAAGCAGCTCGATGCGCCTGGCTATCTCTTGCGCTCTGTCTACTCGCATTGTCCGCAGTGTGTCTTGGATGTTTCCCTCAGTCTCCACCCGCTTTCCCTGGAGCACTGCGTGCTGCTTTGACACCCGCTCCACCCGCTTGCCTTGGAGCAATATGCGCCGCTTCGCCAGCCGCTTGGTTAGCTCCTCCCGAATCCAGCGGTACTCGGCGCGCAGGTGCTCCGGGATATCGTTGTC
>JBKPOS010000143.1:0-22304 GCA_046733215.1 Gemmatimonadota bacterium | reverse complement strand
GTCCGATTGGAGGTGAGCACCACGTACGGCACATGCTCCGCCTGGATGGTGCCCAGCTCGGGGATGGTGACCTGGAAATCCGACAGGACCTCGAGCAGGAAGGCCTCGAATCCCTCGTCTGCCCGATCGATCTCGTCCACCAGCAGGACCGCCGGACCTTCGCGGCGGGTGATCGCACGGAGTAGCGGCCGCTCGAGGAGGTACTCGCGCCCAAAGATCATCTCCTCGAGCCTGCTCGGATCCTGGCCATTCTGCTCGGCGATCCGGAGGCGAACCAGCTGCCGCTGGTAGTTCCACTCGTACAGCGCGGTGTTGACGTCGAGCCCTTCGTAACACTGGAGCCGAATCAGCTCGGTGCCGAGCACCTGGGCGAGGACTTTGGCGACTTCGGTCTTCCCCACGCCGGCGTCGCCCTCGATCAGGAGCGGCTTCTTCATCTCGCGCGCGAGGAACAGCGCCGTGGCAATGGCCGGCTCAGCGATGTAGCCCTGCTCGGCAAGCGCGTCCTGCAGCGCCCGGATTTCGGGTCTCACGTTCTGCCCCAGCCCTCGGCGATTGTATCGCTCACCGAGTATCTCCGGCTTCGGCGATAGCGTAACGATCGGGGGCAGCGAGAAACCGCTCCCGACAGCTGCCGCAGCAGAAGTAGTACGTGCGCCCGGCGAACTCGGCGCTGTGCTTCGCGGTTCCCGCGACCACCGCCATACCGCAGACCGGATCGCGCTCGCCCGGTTCCGCGATCTCGAGTCCGGCGACCGGCATCCGCTGGCCGGCTCGCCCCAGACGCACGATCTCGGCGAGAATGCTGAGCGCGATCTCCTCCGGTGTGCGAGCACCAATGTCGAGGCCCGCCGGATTCTTGATCCGTTTGATCGCGTCCGCCGAGATGCCCTTCGCCCGCAGAGCGTCCCGCAGCTCGGTGAAACGGCGCTGACTTGCCACCAAACCCAGGTACGCCGGCTCGAGAGCGATCGCCGCCAGCGTCGCCTCGACGTCCCAGCGACCCATGGTGGCAACAATGGCGAACGTCCGATCCCCGCGGTACGGAGTCGGCAAGGTCGGCTCCAACGCGGCAGCGTCGGTGATCACGCGATCGGCTTCCGGGAACGTTGCCCGGTCGGCGCCGGGGTCGACCGCATCCACCGAATAGCCCGCGGCTTTGGCGATGCGTGCTGTGGCTTGAGCCACCGGTGAGATGCCGAAGACTACGAGTCTTGGCGCAGGCACCACCGGCTCGATGTGGATCTCCACAGCGCCTCCACTCTCGCAGGTCATCGGAACGACGATCTCATCGGTGCGGGCAATGACGTCGGGATCTGCAGAGAAGACGACCAGGCGGGGAGTTCCGTCACGCAACGCCCGCAGAGCTTCGTGGATCACGCCGGACTGGGTGCAGGTGCCGCCGACCCATCCGTGGCAGGTGCCGCCGGTCGTGATTAGAGCGGTATCGCCCTCTCGTGCAGAACTGGGTGCCTGCCGGCGCACGACAGTCGCGAGCGCGAACGGCTCACCACGTCGAACCAGGTCGGCCGCGAGAAGAAGGAGATCGGCGCGCATCGTCTACTTGTTGTCTCGGGGTAGTCGAGCCGGCATGCCTTTGTGCTCCACGGGACCGTTCACAATTGGAAACTCGGCAGTTCCTGCGGGTCCCGCCGCCAAGATACGGCGCCCCAATGAGGTAGGCCAGACGTACGCTTGCGCACTTCGCGTCCGAGGCCCTTCTTATCGGGAAACTAGGCGGGGCACCCCGGAGACACCGATGGGGTCGTTCGTTCTTCGTGCGATCGAGATCCTGCTCGTCCTTCACGCCAGAGAGGCGACCGTGGTCGGCGTGGTGCGAGACGAGGAGACCTCCGCGCCGCTGGTGGGCGCGGTGGTCCAGGTGACCGATCTGGACCGCACGGCCGCCACCGATGCGGATGGCCGTTACGTGCTGCGTGGCATTCCCGCCGGCCCTCATTCGCTGACGATTCGCTTCCTTGGCTACGAACCACGCACGGTTCTCGCCCTCGTCCCCGCCGAGGGCCAGCTCGAAATCAACGTCTCCCTCCGTCGCAACCCGGTTCGGCTTCCAACGCTCGAGGCCCGAGCACCGGCCATTCGCGGCCTCGACCGGGCAGACACCAATCTGTTCCCCGATCATGCCAGGTCGATCGCGGCTGTGCGTAATGATCCGCGGCTTTCCGAACCGGATGTGTTTCAGGCGCTGGACGGAGGCGAGGTGGTCTTGAGCCCGGAGTCTCCCAGCGGAATTCACGTTCGCGGAGGCCCTTCCGATCAGACCTCCTACCTGCTCGACGGAATTCCCGTCCTGAGTCCGTATCACTCCGCCGGCTTGTTCAGCGCCTGGAACCCCGACGCGCTGGCCGGGATTCGGGTGTCCTCGTCCGCACCATCCCCAACGTATCCGGATGCTCTCTCGGGCACCGTCTCGGCAGTTACTCGCGAGCCGGGCTCCACCATGCGGACACAGGGAAGTATCAGTACCACGCAAGCCCGGCTCACTGTCGATGGACCGATCGGCGTGGCGCACGCCGGCTACTTGCTCAGTCTCCGGTCTGGTCTCCCCAACGCATTCGCTCCCAGAGGTGAAGCTTCGTACCCGGATGCCGACACCGGTGACTGGCTCGCGACACTCGAGGCACCGGCGTTCGGCGGGTGGATGCGACTGCTCGGCTACAACAGCAGCAACGAGATCGACGCCGCAGCGGCGGCTGAGACAGACGGGGGACAGATCGAAGGCTCACGTAATGTCTTCGACTGGCACAGCCGTTCCCTTGGCGTCGAGTGGGGACGGCGCTTCGAGAGGAGCTTCGTGCACGTCCTGGCCTGGAGCGCAGGCAGCAACGCGAGCTCGACCTGGGCCGCTCAGGTGGCTCCACTGGATCTCGGCGCGAGCCGACACGACCTGGGTATGCTTGCTTCGATCGAGCGCAGCTCGTCTCACGGCACCACCGTTGCAGGCATGAGGATCGAACGCAGCAGCACATCGTATGAAGTCCGGTCTGATTCGACTGCCGGCCCAGGCGTGAGCGCAGGCGGCACCACGCTCGTCGCTGCTCCTTTTGCCGAGCATACAAGGACGCTGGGGCACGGGGTCCGTCTGCAGGCGGGGGCCTCGCTCGCGGCGGCCGGGGGAAACCTGCACCTCTCGCCGCGCACACAGCTGAGCTGGCAGCCATCGAGCCGAGTCACTGTGTCCGGCAGCTACGCCCGGCTCCATCAGTTCGCGCAGTCGCTCAGGAATCCCGAGTCGGTCGTGGGAAACGTTTTTCCGGCTGATCTCTACCTCGGCGTCGGCGTCCCCGGGATTCCTGTTGCCCGGACCGACCAGGGCGTCGTCGCCCTCGAATACCTCCCGTTAAACGGCGTGCGGCTTGGCCTGCAGGGGTATGTGCGGGGCTTCGACGGCTTGCTGCTGGCGGCGCCAGGAGAGGGGGAGCCGTTCACCACCAACAGGTTCACCGTTGGGTCAGGCTCGGCGCGGGGTCTGTCGGTAGACGCCGGTGTGAGTAGCCGACGCTTCGGCCTGAGCGCGAGTTACGGCATTCAACGCGTTCGATTCCGTTACGGCGATGCGAGCTACGTCCCCGAGCACGGCGCGACCCATCTCTTCCAAGGCGGGGCGATCGTGTTTCCCACGCCAACCTGGTCCATTCGCGTCGGCGCCACCGGCGCATTAGGTCGGAAAACGACGCCGGTTACCGGTGGTTTCGAGTGGGAAGCCTGCAACCTCCTCGATCGTGGCTGCGAATTCGCCGGCAGTCCGCATTATAGCAGTCAGCCGATCGGCCTCGCCGAGCTTCCGGCATATCTCCGGCTCGATCTGGGTGTGCGGAAAGAATGGCACGTCGTGCTCAGAGGACGCGACGCGGCGCTCGGCCTATTCGGAACGGTCACCAATCTGTTAGGGCGAAGGAACGTGTTGACGTACGCCGCTGATCCTACCAGTGGTGAGCTGTCTGAGGTGGAAATGCGGCCTCGCGCACCGCTGGTCGTGGGCCTCGACTGGCGATTCTGACGCCATCGCCTGCGGCGTCACAATTCGCGCACTCATCGGTTCCTATTGCTAGGAGCCGGCGTGGCAAACCTGGCACTGACCCAATCGGGCAGCCCGACTTCTTCGTTCCACGACCGGTGCGTGGAGCTGTTTGAAGCAAACTTTCACCGGCTCTACCGATACCTCGATCGAGTGTCGGGCGATGGCGAATTGGCCGCCGACCTTGCCCAAGAGGCGTTCATCAGGCTTTACCGGAGAGGATCGCTGCCGGACGCGCCCGAAGCATGGCTGATCAGCGTCGCGCTCAATCTCTTCCGGAATGCAAGGTCCACCCAGAAACGCCGGGAACGGCTACTCACCATGGTCCGCGCTGAAGCGGCTCACTCGGACCCGGCGCCTTCACCGGAATCGGCCGCGGCAGCGGCAGACACGCGCCGGCGGGTTCGGTCCACCATTGCCCGACTCTCCGAGCGAGAGCGGAGTCTGCTCCTGCTCAAGGCCGAAGGGTATAGCTATCGCGACATCGCCACGGCACTGGGGCTGAACGAGGCCAGCGTCGGAACGCTGCTGGGCCGCGCGGTACGTGCATTCCGTCTCATCTACGAGGATGCCGGCGATGCACCTTGACGAGGAACAGGTCTGGCGCGTGCTGCACGGCGAGCTGGCGGCGGCGGTAGAGCCTTCTATCAGGGAGCATCTCGCCGGATGCGCCGACTGCCGCGAGCGACTGGAAACAGCCAGGCGCGAGGAACATGACGTGCATGCCTTGCTCCGCCCGGTGGATCATCCGGTCCCGTCGGTTAACCCAACAGTGATGATGGCCGGCGTGCGGGGCCGCGGTGCAGGTCGGCGGCGATTGGCTGCCGGGATCGTGCTGGCCGTGGGCTTTGCCGGCGTTGCTTACGCAGCGCCGGGCTCTCCAGTCCGCATGTGGGTGGCAGCGGTGATTGCGAGGATGGGTGCCCCACGACACCCCGCACAGGTTGAAAGACCGTCCCCCCCTTCCAGTTCCGCCACTGCGGGCATCGCCGTTCCGCCAGGCCGGGCGCTCGTCATCGTCTTCACATCCCGCCAGCCGGTCGGCGAGGCGGTGGTGTCGCTGACTGATAGCTCCCAGGTGACCGTGCACGCACCGATCGCTGCCGCGACCTTTACCTCGGAGCCCGATCGCCTCGTGATTCACAACCAAGGCTCCTCTGCCAACTTCGATATAGCAGTCCCCACGTCAGCTCCGCGAGTCGAGATCCGGGTCGGCGAAGAACCTCGTTTCCTCAAGGAAGGCCCCCGCATAACAACACGCCCGCCAATGACCGGAACGAACTCGCGCTATGTAGTTCCGCTGACTGACTCGAAACCGTAGCGGCTGCGACTTCACGCTTTACGAATTCAATGCGATGCCGGATCGAACGGACGGTATTCGACGCCCAGCGCGTCCAGCCTGGCGAAGTGGGCGCGGAGCCGCGCGACGAAGCCGCGCCAGCTTCGCGTCATCTTCGGTGACCAGAGAACCTCCGACAGCGCAAGCATCCTGGGCAGAAGCATGTACTCCAGGTGGTCCGGAGTCGGGATGTACTCGGTCCAGACGTTCCCCTGCCCGCCGATGACGTGAGCGGCCTGTTCCGGGGTTAGCTCGACCGGCACAGGCTCGAACGCGTACACGCTGTCTAGAGGCAGGAAGCCACCGATGGCAAGCGGCTCAAGTGCAGGGTCGCCCTGGTAGTAGTCGAAGTAGGTGCGATTCTGTGGCGTCATGATGACATCGTGCCCCTGGCGGGCCGCCTCGACCCCTCCGGCTACTCCACGCCATGACATCACCGTCGCCTCCGGCGCCAGCCCACCCTCGAGAATCTCATCCCAGCCGATCAGCTTGCGCCCATGTCCCACAAGGAAGCGCTCGATGCGGCGAATGAAGTAACTCTGCAGCTCCTCCTCGTTGGCTAAGCCCTCGCGACGAATCACCTCCTGCGCGACAGAGCTTTCTTTCCACTGGGTCTTGGGCACCTCGTCGCCGCCGATGTGGATGTAGCGGCTGGGAAAGAGCTGCATCACTTCGGTCAACACGTCTCCCAGAAATGCAAAGGTCCGCTCGCTGGGGCAGAAGATGTCTTCGTGCATACCCCACTTGGTCGAGACCTCGAACGGGCCACTGGTACAGGAGAGCTCGGGATAGGAGGCAAGAGCGGCGCGCGCATGGCCGGGCATTTCGATCTCAGGGAGGATCGTGATGTGGCGCGCGGCGGCATATGCGACCAGGTCCCGGATCTGCTCCTGGGTGTAGAAGCCACCGTGCGGCCTCCCGTCGCCGACGTACGGGTCGAAGTGCTGGTCGACGATCGTTTCCTTACGCCAGGCACCGATCTCGGTGAGGCGGGGATACTTCCTGATCTCGAGCCGCCAGCCCTGATCGTCCGTCAGATGCAGGTGGAGTGTGTTGAGCTTGTAGAGTGCGAGCAGGTCGATGATCGACTTGAGGAAGTCGAGGGGGTAGTAGTATCGCGCGACATCTATCAGAATCCCCCGATACGCAAAGCGGGGCGCGTCCCGGATCTCGACCGCGGGAATGGCCCATTGCACTGCGCTAGTGCTGAAACTGCTGGTTGATGTGCCGTTTTCCCGCTCGAGCTGTGGCGGGAGTAACTGGCGGAGCGTTTGGAGTCCATGGAACAGCCCTGCCGAGGTAGGCCCCGAGAGAATCGCACCGCGCTTGGTAACCGCTAGACGGTATCCCTCCGGGTTCACCGAATCTGATTCTGTTGTCAGCCGAATGGTGATTGCGCCGGGCGTGTCGTCCTTGCCCGCGTCCGGAGAGACCGGAATCGGAAGCCCGGAAGCGGCTCGCAATGGAGCAACCCAAAGCTCAGCCAGCTCCCGCAGCTCCGCGTTCCCGGTGTCGGAAAGCGAGATCCGGGTCGCGCGGTCGAGCCGGAACTCACCTGATTTGCGCTCGAGGTACTGCGGAGCGGGGATAATGGCATACCGCTCGGGCGCAGTGCACGCGGCGGTGAGCAGCCCCAGGACAACCCAGCGAAGTTTCACCATGCGAGGCGCGAGGGCCATCGCTCCAAAGTCGTGATGTCGAGAGCCGAATCGACCACAGCGCTACGGCCCGACCTGTAATATCGTGGCGTCCCTGCGAATCGACTCACTGTGAAATATCTCGGCAGCGGGCTCTGGCGGTCGGCTGGCGTCGGTGGAGTCTTGCTCGCAGCCGCCTGCGTCAGAGTCTCGGTCGAGTCGCGCGCGCCGGAGCCGTCGCCCACCCGCATGGGCTCCCTCACCGTGTGGAACTACGCCTGGGGACTCGCCAGCTCGCCCAAGATTACAGCGGAGTGCGCCGACACTCACGTCTACAAGACGACGGTCCGTACCACCTTCCCCGGTTTCCTGCTCGCCCTCATCACGCTGGGAATCGTGGTGCCGGCGCACGTGGACTACGTGTGCGCCGCCGAGGCCGGTACGATCGAAGGCGCGCCACCTGCACCGCCGCCGCCCGCGACGCCGCCGGCGCCGCCAGATTCCGCCGGAGCGTAGTTGCCATGATCGACCGGCAACCGCTTCCCAAGTATCTCCAGCGGATCGGCCAGACGGCGTTCAAGAACGTGCACGGGACAGTCACGTTCTCGCCGGCTGAAATCGTGTCGCTTCAGCCGGAGGCGGGCGGCGGCGAGCGGTATCAGCACACTGTTCGCGATGTCTGCCAGGTACTGGGCGACGCTCTCGCAGCCGGCAAGCGGCTCCGTTGTCTGGGCCGGCGATGGTCGATCTCTCCGATTGCCACTACCGACGGCTGGCTGCTCGATCTGTCCGATGTGAGCACAGCAAAATGGCTCACGCCGAACGACCTGAATGCCGCGGCAGCAGCGCGCACGCAGGTGGCGTACGTGCTTCTGGGGGCCGGGTCGTCCATCCGCTGGCTCAACTGGGCGGCGCACCGCGCAGGTTGGTCGGTGCAGACAAGCGGCGCAAGCAATGGACAGGCAATCGCGGGCGCGATTGCGACCGCCTCGCATGGCTCTTCCTTTCATATAGGTGCCATCCACGACACCGTGCAGGCGATCCATGTGGTCGTTTCCCCGTCGGAGCACTGGTGGGTCGAGCCGGCTCGGACCCCGCTCATCGCCGACCAGTTCGCGGCCACGCTGGGTGCGAAGCTGGTCCGGGACGACGATCTCTTCGCCGCGCTCCAGACTTCTCTGGGGTCGCTCGGCATCGTCGTGGGCGTAGTGCTCGCTTGCGTTCCGAACTTCTGGCTCGACCTCGAGCGTTACAGCGTCCCCGCGGGCACGCTTCCCGTCGGCAAGCTCACCGCCGCGGAGCTGATCGACCGGCTGGGGAAATGGCAATTCGATGCGCTGGTGAATCATCCACTCGAGAAGATCTGGCACCTCGACGCGGTCTTCAATCCGTTCAAGCCAGACACGCAGAGCTACGTGAGCGCCTATGTCCTGGCCGACCGTCCCCCGCGCGGAACGCCGGCCGAGGTGACAGGGGAGCATAGGGGAAACGAGTGGAATCCGGATCTGCTCCAGTTCGTGAGCGGCACACTGTCCAGTATTCCCGGCTCACCCGCGGTGGTGACTCGCATCGGGCTCGAGTCGGAGTACGCCACGAGGGTGGCCGATAGTCCGCGGGTGTGGGGAGCCTGGTTTGCCCAACAGGATCTGCCCGGCGGCGCATTGGGAGCCTCGATGGGAGTCAATTGCGCCCAGCTCGACAAGGCGCTCGGCGCAATCTTCGAGGCGATACAGAAGAACCCGAAAGCACCTTGCGTGGTGGCGACCCGGTTCGTGCCCGGTTCGAGCTCATTGCTCGGGATGAACATCTTCGACCGCACCTGCATGATCGACATGGACGGTGCCAACCTCCCGGCGATGACCGATCTCATCACGGCGTGCTGCGGCCAGCTCGAGGCGGTCGGCGTCCCGTACACCATGCACTGGGGGAAGTGGAACGGATGTCTCACCCGGGCGCACGTCACGGCTGTCTACGGAGACCGCGCTCGCCGCTGGCGTGACGCTCGGGCTCGCCTCCTGCCCGATCAGCGCGTCGCGCAGGCACTTTCCAATCCCCTGATCGATGCATTGCTCTGAGCGCTGAGATGAGTCGACCGACCACCGCGGCTTCGTTCGTCCAGGTACAGATTGCCAGGCTCACCAGTCCGGGCCAGGCGGCGCTCGACGACCACAATGCGATCGCCGGCGAAATGCTCGAGTATCTCACTGCTCTTCCGAAGATGCTGGCGGACGTCCTGTTCAGCGTCCTGGACGATCTCGAGCGCAATAATCTGCCTGCGCTGAGCCTCAGCGATCGTGAGCAGCTACTCGGGAGGCTCTGGAACGACTCCAAGTGGAGGAGCCGGCTCTCGCTGCTGGCCCGGCTGGGATGGCTGGTCATCTACTCCCGTCCGCCGGCGCGAACGCTGGTTGGCTTTAAGGACCCTCGCCAGTTCGCGCCCGGCGACCCGACGGTGGATGTTCCCAAGCCGGCCCCCGCGCCGCTCGATGTGGAGTACGACCTCTGCGTGGTCGGCTCGGGCGCCGGCGGCGCGGTGGTCGCGGCCCGGTTGGCCGAAGCCGGCAAGCGGGTCATCATCGTCGAGCAGGGAAAGTGGATCAGCCCGCGCGATCTTCCCACTCGCGACGATCGCGCGCTTGAGCAGCTGTACCGAAACGGCGGAGTCAATCCCGCGCTGCCGGGCGAAGTGCGCGCCATCATCGACGTTCTCACCAACCGGCTTGCCACCATCAACGTGCTCCAGCCCAGGGTGGTGGGCGGCGGCCCGTTCGTCAATAATGCGATCCTGCTCGAGATGGCGGAGAGCACGTGGAACGCTTGGGCCACGAAGTACGACTTTCCTCTGCCCTGGCAGGCGATTGCCGACCGCATGCAGATGGTGGCGCACGATCTCGGGCGCACTGGTCCGGGCACGGCGGCGGGACCACGCAGCGGGTTCTTTCGTCAGGGCGCGGCACAGCTGGGCCAATCTGCGGCGGACCTGCCGCTCGCAGTGTGGAACTGTCTGGGTTGCGGCGGATGCAACGTCGGGTGTCGGTTCGGGAGAAAAACTGGTGGCCTGCACGGCCCCCGACCCGCCGGTGCCCCGCGCAGCTACCTCCAGCGCGCGCTTGCGGCCGGCGCATTGCTTCGCCCCGAGATCGAAGCCGTGCGGTTCAGTCGAGCCGGTTTTCTGTCGAATCGGGTGGGGGCGCTGGTCGCCCACGATCTGGCGGCAGGTGGCACAGAGGTCAAGATCCGCGCTCGAGCGTTTGCGGTCGCTGCAGGACCGATTGCGAGCAGCCAGATTCTGGCGCGCAGCCTTCCCGGCACCGACTGCCCGCCCGGCACCAACATCTCCGCCAATGTCGTGACGCCGCTCTTCGCGGTGGGGACGACGGCGTTCAGCGGGAACCCCGACCCTGGAATCCAGATGTGCTACTTCGTGGACCCCGGGGGGAACCTGCTGATCGAAAGCTGGTTCCACTATCCGGCGTCGCTTGCGATCGCCATTCCCGGTTGGCTCGACGAGCACGCCGCCACCATGCGTTTCTACGGCAAGCTCGCGTCGGCCGGCGTCGTGGTTGCGTCCAAGCCGAGCGGCCGGCTGGGACTGCTCACCGATCTCGTGCTCGAGCTGGATAATGGAGAGCTGGACCGGTTGAAGCAGGGCGTGGCGCAGCTCGCGGCGATCTATTTCGCCGCCGGGGCCGAGACCGTAATTCCCTCGACGACGGAGCCGCTGCCTATCCGGCGGGCTCAGCAGCAGGCAGACACCGCGCGGTTCATGGCACAGGTGACGAGCGCGGCTCAGCTCAATCTCAATACCGCCCATCCGCAGGGCGGCAATCGCATCGGCCGCCACTCAGGATCGAGCGTGGTGGACCCGACGTTCAAGGTGCATGACGTGGACAATTTGTTCGTCGCCGACGCCAGCGTGTTCCCGGCCGGCTGCGGGGTGAACCCGCAGCTGACCGTCATGGCTCTCGCGAGCCTGGCGGCAGACCAGATCGCTCACAAGCTCGGCTGAAGCAGCCGAGTCGATGCATTCGCCGCGGACTTTGCTCCCAGGAGAGGTGGGATGCTGACTCACGACGACATTCTCGCAGCGTTGGAGCAGGAGTTTCCCCGGAGCAGCGCGCAACAGCCGCCGGACGGCGTATTCCTGGTCGCGCGACTCCAGGAGCCAGGGCTCGCGATGCCCGACACTACGCCCTACGTCTTCATCCCCGACATCCATCTCGTTCCCGAAGTCGATGCGGAGCGATTTCGCTGGGTCACCGCGAGAGACGTGCAGGTGGACGCGCTCGAGCGCTTAGCGCGGGTCCTCGGCCGGCTGCGTGCGAGCGACCCGACGCTTCGCGTCTGGCAGCTGGGCGATTGTCTCGACCTCTGGCGTACCGGCGAGGTTGGAGGTGCGGTTGCCGATGACGTGGACGCCACCATCGAAGACCGCCATGAGCTGATCGACGTGCTCTGCAATGACGCCGGCATGCTGTTGCTCGCCGGCAATCACGACCAGGAGCTGATCGATTTTCGCTGGACCGGAGGGCCGCAGGCGCTCAACACTGTGATCCTCAATCGCGGCACCAGCGCCGCCGACACGGTGCTGGCGCACGGCCACCAGTTCGATCCGATCGAGTCGCTCTCACGCAGGTTCAAAGAGTTCTTCGCGCGGGGGGCCACCGAACGGGTCCCGCCCACGCCGCGCAGCATGCTGGAAGCGACCAACCCGCACTGGAAGCCGGAGGCGCCGGACGCGCCGCCGCCCAAGCGTCCCGGGGACCGGAACAGCTTCCTGTATTACGATCTGCGGCGCGCCAATCCAGTCCCTCTCGACAAGGCGCAGGTGAACGTCGTGCCCTACACGCCGGTCCAGGACCCGGCCAAAGCATTCATCGATTCGTTCGGAGGCGCCGCTCGCAAGCCGACGGTGGACGGGCCGCGGCAGACCTTCTTCACCGACATCTCCTGGTACGCGCAGCAGATCTCGCACACCGGCGGCAAGGATGTGCGGCTTGTCGTCATCGGCCACACCCATCATGCCCGCATCGTGCGGGGTACGCGGCCCGACGGAACGCTTTTTGTGCTGATGGACTGCGGAGCCTGGGTGGACACGAGTTTCTTGTCGAACGAGCTGGATGGGCCGATGGCGAATGCGCAGATCGGGGTCAAGGTGGGCAGTGATCTCCGGGTCTACCAGTTGGGGTACGTGCTCCGGACCTGAACCCCTTGGCCTGATCGAACAATCCTCGCGCCTCGCTCCATGTATCCCTTCGGCGAGCGCGACTCACGAGGTTCCCGCTCCGCCAACGGGCCGCGTCTCACCAAAGCGCGCGATCCAGAGCCGGTCGTCTTCCAGCCTGGCCTCCCGCCAGCGGGCGACCGTCCGTCGCGGCGGCTCCTCCATCGGCTCATCCGTCAGTCGAAACGTTCCCCAGTGGATTCCGAGCATGAGAGGGTGCGGCGCCGACGGATGCGGAGCGATCAGGTCCTGGTAGATTCGCACCGCCTCCTCCGGGTCTACATGGAGGCGTTCCATGAACCAACGCGGATCGTAAGCCCCAATTGGAATCATGACAAAGTCGAATGGCCCGCATCGAGCTCCAATCTCACTGAACTCGGGGTGATAGCCTGTGTCGCCGGCGAAGTAAGCACGCTTCCCATCCAGCTCGAGCGCGAATCCGCACCAGAGCGACCGGTTTCGATCGCCGAGCCGCCGATTGCTGAAGTGCCGCGCTGGAGTGGCCGTAGCATTCAGGTCGTTGACCACCGTGTCCTGCCACCAGTCCAGCTCGATGATTTCCCGCACGCCCCAGGCGCGGATGTATGCCCCAAGCCCGAGCGGCACAATCCAGGCCGCCCCCGGATGTGCCTCCGCGATCCGCTTCACGGCCGGCCTGTCCAGGTGATCGTAGTGATTGTGCGACAGCAGGACGATGTCGAGCGGTGGAAGCGCCTCGATCGCGAGCCCGGGATTCATGATGCGCCGGGGCCCTATCCACTGAACCGGAAAGGCGCGCTCACTGAACACCGGATCGGTCAGCACGTTGAGCCTGCCAATTTGCAGCAGCACGGTGGAATGCCCGATCCAGGTGGCGGTGAAATCGGCGGTGCTTCCTCGGGGATAGAGGATCGCGGGCGACGCAGCAGCGAAGCTGCCTTTCCGCGGCGTCGCCGCCAGTGTTTGGACACGACGCTGCAACGCCCATTGGAGAAGCGCCTTCAGGCCGTGCGGTTCGCTGTTCGGCCACGGGTTGCGAAATGTGCCGTCGGGTCGGACGTGCGCACCGGATCGCTGCTCAGTGGAAGTCATGCCTACCCAGCGCTACGTCAAGCCTATTTGGCAGGCCGGGTCGCTCCCTTCGGGATGGGCCGCCCGAGCGCCGCGGTTCCGGCTGAGCGATGCAGCGCGAGCCGTGGTCGTACAGCACGCCGAGCATGCCGGGGCCGCGCCTTGCGTCCCTGGCCGAGCTCGTGGAGGAGAAACAGGAGAACTGCTGCCCGCTCTTCGAGCCACTCCCGACGGAGGCGCGTGAACGTCGTCTCGTAATCCGCTCCGATCCGCTGCGCCAGCGCGATGAGGCCCGCTTGATCTGCGGGAGGAGCCGGCTCCGGGGAAGAATCGCCTGTAGAAGACCAAGGCAGTAGTTCGTCGCAGGCCCGCTGCGCTACTTCTGCAGCAGATTCCGCCAAGGCAGAACGGAGTTCGCCGGCTAGGACACGTGCATCCTGGAGGGAACCGAGGACATCTTGGAGGGCCGACAGCTGCTCGAGGGCGGCCGCCGCGTTGGCGATTTCTTTTTTAAAGGGCTTCAGCAAATAGCGAATCCGCTTGATGCTGATGCGCGCTGCGTGGGCGTCGTCCCAATCCACGACGGTGCGAATGGCTCGCAGCCGGCCTTCCAGTTCTCGGGTCCACTGGCGAAGCGTATTCCTGAAGACAACGCTCGCACTCTTTGAGTGTCCCGATCGGTCCGCGGACGGCCCCTCATGAAGGAAAACTCCCCGCAGCTTTCGCTTGAGGCGGGGAAAGTCCTTCGTGATCCGCCCAGCCAACATCTTTTCGGCGTCCTGCTCACGCGCAGCGACACTTGCAACGAGCCACTGCGCGCCGGTCTGCTCGGACGGACTTAGAGTCTCGAGTTGGGATACGAGCCACTCGCGCCCGACCTGCAGGTTTCGGCTGGTCCCCGCAGCTTTCGCCAGTCGCCGCAAACGCCGCCGCGTCCGCCGTGGCACCAGCGCTTTGAGCTCCGGACGGAATGCGCGCAGCGTACTCCGGAGCCGGCGAAGGGCAACGCGGAAATCATGGACTCCGTCCGGATCCTCCTTCTTCAGCCGCTTACGGGCCTTGACCCATCGGTCGAGGTCATCGCGGGCCAACGCGACCGCTACGTCCACGGCTGGTCGCTTGAGAAGTGGATCGTGTGGCTTCATGTCAAAGGATGAGGAAACGCCCCAACAATCGGCAACGCTATTCTAAGGGTTTGCTGACACCGCGCTAGCTCCCTCCGGCAGATAACACGCGTGTTCTTCGCTCACGAGTCGAGGAACAGCTTCGCCTGCTGTACGAAGGACTCGTGATACTGGAAGAGCGAGCCATGCCCGGCGTCGGGGTACGTCAGTAGCATCGCGTTGGGCAAGTGCTCGGCCAGGAAATACGAGTTTCTGACCGGAATCATGTTGTCGAAGACGCCATTCACCACGAGGCACGGCTGCGTGATCCGGCGCAGCTTGCCGAATCTCTCGCCATCGACGCGCTCCCACGCACGAAACGCGGCGACTTGCGCCTGCGCGACTTTCGGGCCCGAGGCGGGCTCCCGATCGTCGGTGCGAGCCGCAAGCCGCGTCACGAAAGCCTGACCGGCAGCCTGGCTCGCCGCGCTTGCGGTGAAGAAGAGCTTCACCAGGACCTGGTAGCCAACGAGCGTGCGATCCTCGAGGATTTTCCGGAGCTCCGGCTTCTCCAGGTGCATGATGTCCTCGCCGCCCTCGGGCGCAGTCCCGACCAGCAGCACCTTCCGCAGGAGGGATGGCCGCTCGAGCGCTGCCTGCTGCGCGACCATGCCGCCGAGGGAGAAGCCGAGGAGATCCACCTGGGTGAGGCCCAGCGTATCGGCAAAGGCGAGAAAGTGCGCGGTCATCCCGGGGACCGTGGTGGGCACGTCTCCGGTCGAGCGTCCAAGGCCGGCGCTCTCGAACAGGATGATTTCACGGCCCCGTGCGAGGGGGTCGGTCACCGCAGGGTCCCAGTTGTCCAGGGTCCCGGTGAAGTGCTGCAGACAGATGAGCGGCGGGGCCGCTCCGCCACCGAATCGGCGGTAAGCGTAGGTCTCGAGCCTGGTCTTAATGAACTGCGTCGGTGCAGTGATGGCGCCAGCGTCTTGAGACACTGCGGGGCGAGCAGTTCCGGGCATGGTCTTGGTATCCGTCATACGCTGCTCATTCCTCGATTGCGGGAACCTCCGGCCTCAGTAACCGAGCGGGAAAACCCGGGGTCGCGGGGCGTCCTCGGCGTGGAGGTAGGTGATTGTGTACGGGCCCAGGAACGATACCAAAAGCACAGTCCGCCCCTGGGCGATCGAGAAATGGTGCATCCCGGCCGGGGCGGTCGCCGAGTCGCCGGCGGCGAGAGGCTGGGTCCGCTTGGGGTCGAGCTGGTCTCCCATGCCGACGAGGAGCGTGCCCTGCCGGACTTCCACGTGCTCAAAGCTCGGATGGTAATGCGGCGGAAGCCGGTAGCCGTTCGGCATGGAAAGCTCGAGGGTGGACTCGCCGGGGGCGGTGGGATCGCCGCTCACGACGGCGATGAGGGCGCCGGGCGGCAGCAATGGCGGCACGAACCACTTGAGCGCTGACTGGTCAGCGGAAGCTTGCGCAATGGCGGCCGAAGCCGGCAACAGCGACAGCGAGACCGCGACCAGGACAGCGCTGCGGACTCCAGATGCCCGTTTCACGGCGCGCTCACTCGAGCAGGGTGACGAGTGATTTCCCCTTCTCCACAATATACGTGGCGAGCTTCGCCCCCATTGTGCTTGCCGACGTTCTTTGCCGTGTGGGCCGCTCCGGCCGGCTCCGCCTGTGCGAAAATTGCGGTTTCTCGCGCGGCAAAGCGCATGTCGCACGCCAGCCGACCTCGCTGCCGACGCCGCGTACGCGACCCTCGATCTGCGCGATGGTGACAAGCCGGCTCCCGCTCATGGAACTGGAAGAGCGAGTCATGGCCCGCGTCGAGATAGGTCAACAGCATCGCGTTGGGCAGGTGCTCGGCCAAGAGGTGCGATTTTCTCACCGAAATTACCATGTCCCGGACCCCGTTCACCTGGGCTTCATGTCAACAGCTGTCGAACGGGCAAATCAACCGCAGCTCCTCCACCGCCCGACATCAGATCGTCTTGGGTCCCAGCACGCCCTCATTAGGTCTCACCACACTCAGCTGGCGGGAGTAGAGCGCCCTTCCTCTATATCGCAACACTAGCCAGGCCAGGCTCCAGTACACGACCACCTGGATCCAGAGCGCTCCCCAGGCTCGGAACGTCTGGTCCAATCGCGCGCCCATCTCGGCCAACTGCAAGAAGCCCTGGATGCCGAAGGTGCTGGGCAGCACGAGCGCGAGCGCCCGGACCCATCCTGCCTGCACGTCGGCTGGAAAGCTGATGCCCGACATGAAGAGCGCCGGCAGCGACATCGCTGCGAGCGCGACGGTCGAGGACTCCGGCCGATCGAACAGCTCCGCGACCGCGAGGCCGAGCAGGGTGACCGCCGCGAAGTACGGCACCAGAAAGATGAAGACCGCGAGCCACGACGCTCGCATGGGGAAGCCATAGAGACTGAACACTACGCCGAACATAAAGACCGCGTGCCCGGCATAGATGAGCGCGGTCGCGCCGAGCTTCCCGCCGAGGATCGCCCAGATTGGCTCGTTGTCCGACTCGCCCTCCCGGCGCTCTCCGACTCGTAACGCAGCGATGCCGATCAGCAAGGTCTGCTGCAGGATCAGAATGAAGACCGCGGGAACGACGAAGGTCCCGTATCCGGCGAGGGGATTGAAGAGTGGCCAGGCCACAAACGTGACCGGGCGCGTGCGCTCGAGCGCAGCCTTCTCGGTGAATCCACTCGCCTCCAGCCGGCGCACCGCGATGCCGGTCGAGAGCGTGCCCACCACCCCGTTGATGGCTCGGAGCGCGGTGCTGTAAACGAGGAAATAGCTGGCATCGGCGTACGCTTCCACGTACGCCGGCTCGCGGCGCAGCACATGGCGCTCGAAGTCCTGGGGGATGAGGAGGACTGCCCCTGCTGCTCCCGCTCTCACCGAATCTTGAGCCGCGGCCAAATCGTTCGTGCGACTGGCCACGCGCGCTGCTTCACTGCCATCCAGCCAACGGGTGAGCTGGCGGCTCAAGGCGGTGTGGTCCCGGTCGACCACGACGACCGGCAAGTCACGCAACACCTGCCCCATATATGGCGTGGGATAGAACAGAGCATACAGCACGCTGGCACCGAACAGGAGGACGAGCGTCTCCTGCTCGCCAAAGATCTGACGAAGGGTCCGCCCGAAGCAGCGAGCCAGCGCCTTCACTCTCCACCCCACAGCCGTGAATCACGCAGCACCCGACCCATCCGCGGAAAAGCGAGCAGGCCGGCTATGAGGGCGGTTCCCGCCAGTACCAGGATCGGCGCCGCCGAAATGCGGAGTGGTGCGCCCACCATTACCTGGTCGCGCAGCAGGAGCATGAAACGGGTGAGCGGCACGAAACCGCTCCACACCTGGGCGAACGTTGACATCGCGATCACGGGGAAGGTCACACCGCTGAATGCGACTGCAGTCCCGAAGAACAGCGACCCGACGCCGAGCGCCTTCCGGAGGTTGGCCAGCCAGACCGTGAAGAGAGCCGCGATTGCCTTACTGGCCAGCGAGAACGTCAGGGCCCCGAGCGCCAGCAAACCGAGGTTGCCGAGCACGGGAATGTGAAACCACGCCACGAAGCCGCCGATGAGCACCAGCATCAGCATCAAGTCGTAGATCAGGTAGGGAGCCAGCTTTCCGATCCAAGCCACCAGCGGTGAGCCGCCCGCCGCAGCCAACCACTCCCCGGCTGTTGAATCCCTCAGCTCTCGCCCAACGACGTAGATCGCGGAGAGTCCGGCCACGATCTGCATCAGACCGACGATAAGGACCAGCCCTACGCCGCGGGCGTAGTTGATCGCAGGATTGAACAGGAGCCTCGAGTCCACCCGGACGGGTGCCGCCGCCGCTTCCGCCGCGGCCTGGGTAACCCCTCTGCCTCGCTGCAACTCGAAGGCGACCGCGCCCGACCCGGCGTTGACGGCGCGGCCGACATCGGCGGAGATCAAGTTGCCCGCCGTCAGGTATTGCTCGTTATAGAGGAGCGTCACCTGAGGCGAGCGGCCGCGCAGCAGATCCCGCTCGAAATGACGAGGCACCACGACCACTGCGTAGACTTGTCGTTGGACCAGGAGGGCCTGCGCCTCCCCGAGATCCTGAACACGGGTCACCACATCCACGCTCCTCGCGGCATCGACCCACCGGGCGGCCAGTCGCGCGGTCTGGGTCCCATCGAAATCGAGAATGCCGATTGGCAGCCGGCGCACCACCTCGGCATTAAAGACGCCGGTGAGCAGGAGCCCCGCTGCGAGCGGGATCGGCCCCAGCAAGGCCCAGAGCACCGGGAACCGCGGCAGCCGCTCGAGCTCGCGGACCATCACGCGAGCGATCCGGCTCATCCCGAGACCTTGGCCGCGCGCTCTCGCGGCCAGTCGATCAGCGCGCTCATGCCGGGTCGCAGGCCGTCGATGGGCCGGGGAGGACGCGCTCGCACTTCGAACGTGCGGACGTCGAAGCCGCCGGTTTCACGGGTCGCGCGCCAGGTGGCAAACGATCCCAGGGGAGAGATGTAGTACACAGCGAATCGGAGTCGGCCGGAGCCGAGCGCTGGAATTACGGCTGTCAGGGTATCGCCGACCTTGAGGCCGGCCAACCGATCTTCCCGAAGGTTGACCGTGATCCACTGGTCCGAGAGATCCACGATCGTGAGCACCGGCAATCCGGGCGAAACCAATTCGCCCTGCTCGACGACCTTGACCATGACCTGCCCGTTCACCGAAGACCGGAGGGTGTTGTCCTCGACGTAGCTGGTCGCCTCGGCGACCGCACCCTCCGCCTTCCGCAAGTCCGCGATGGCGGCGGCACGGTCCTCGGCTCGCACCCCGGACCGCACCAGCTCGTATTGGGCTTTGGCGGCGCTGGTCGCTTCCCGCGCCGTCCGATAGCTCGCCTCGGCCTCGTCCCGCTTCTGGGTCGAAATCACTCCTTCCGAGGTGAGTCGGTCGTAGCGGGCGAACGTCGTTTCAGCAATCGCTTCCGCCGCTTGGGCGCGCCGGTAGTTGTCGCGCGCCGAGCGAATCTCCTCGGGCCGGTAGCCCCGGAGCGCCCGGTCTCGGGCAGCCTGGGCCGCGTCTCTCGCGGCGTGCGCCTGTTCCGCGCGTGCCCGGATCTCCGTGCCATCGAGCGTGGCGAGCAGCTGCCCTCGCCGCACCATGTCGCCCTCCCGCACGTATATCGAGTCCACTCGTCCGGACACTTTTGGAGAGATGTCGACGTGGGTCGCGTCAGTCTCGCCCTGCACCATCCCGGCTCCCCGACCGCATCCACTAACCAGCAGGGCCCAGCACAGACCCCGCATGAAACGCGTCATCGTAGTTCCTCCGCCGGGGTTGCCCGGTCCAGGTATTCCAGGAATCGCTCGCTTTGGCCGCTGGCCTCGAGCAAACGAGCGAGCGCGACATCTAGATCGTAGAGGGCGGTGAGCCGATCCACCCGGGCCCGGGACAGCGCCAGCTGCGCGTCGACCACGTCGAGCGACGTGCCGACCGCAGCCGCATAGGCCTTCTGCTCCGATCGCAGGCTCTCCTGGGCCAGGGCGAGCGTGGTCTCGAGCGACTCGTATTGCTCCAGCGCGGACTGATATTCATCGTACCGCTGCTGCACCAGCGTGGCCACCTCATGCTGCGCCTGCGCGTGCTCGAACCTGATCGCGTCCTCGAGATGCCGGGCCGACCTCAAGCGGTTCAACCGGCCGAAGCCGTCGAACAGCTCCCACCGCGCGCCGACTCCCACGATCCACTTAGGATCGGCCGTGCTGTTCAAGCCCTTCTGAAAGAACTCGTAGCCACCGAAGGCCTGAATGGACGGAAACAGCTCGCCCCGGGCGGCGACCGCTCCCTGACGGGCCTGCTCCTGCAGGGCCGCCAAGCGGCCGATGGTCGGATTGCTGGAATCCGCCGTCTGGGCAAAGGTCGCGAGCGGCTCGAGCCCCGTGATCAGCATCAACGGGGTGGTGGGGACGGCATCAACCTGATTGCCAAGGGTGGACCTGAGCGCCACCGAGGCCAGCTCCACGTCCCGACCGGCCTTTTTGAAGTCCCGGTCGGCCTCGGCGCGTGAGACCTCGGCCCGCAGCTCGTCGGTGCGCGCGATCTGGCCAGCCGCCTTCAGCCGGCGGGCATCATCCAGATGTTGGGTCAGCGTGGCGAGCGCCTGGCGTCTGACCTCCAATACGTCCGCGGCGAGGCGTCGCTTGAAGTACCGGTCCACCAGCTCCGTGGTAATGCCGTGCTCGGCCAGCCGATGCTCCTGCTCCGCCGCACTCACGCCGGCCTGGGCTCCCCGATTGGTCGCGAGAATGCTCCCGCCGGCGAAGAGCGTCCATCGCGCCGTCAAGCCGGTGCGGTACGGATCGTTCTCCAGCACGGTGGCGCTGAGCGGAGGGATGGGTACGGCAGGGTTGAGCGACGAGAGAATGGGCCGCAGGCCGTCGAGATCGACGAACAGCCGGTCATTCATGTGAGCGTAGAGCCCCGCGGCGCTGACGGTCGGGTAGTAGAGGCCCCGCGCGGCCGAGCGCGTCGCGCGGGAGCGCTCCACCTGCGCCTCGGCGGCGCGGAGCTGCTGGTTCTGCTGGCCGGTCAGGGCAAGTGCGTCGCGGAAGCTGAGGGGCATCTGCGCCGAGAGCGGCGACGCCACGACCACCGCCCATGCCCAGCCAAGCCACCGTCCCCGTGTTCGTGTCACATCAGTCCCTTTAGAAAGCCTCGGCGAACGCGAAGCTGAAGGCGGTCACCCCTGCCTGCCCTCGGGCGTAATCCATGCTGAAGTTGGCGTTTTCTTTGGTCGACAGGTTGAACCGGAAGCCCACACCGTAGGTCGGACGCACCGGGCCGAGCGACCCGATGCCGGGGCCGATCACCCCGGCGGCCAGGAAGCCAACGACGCCAACCCGCCACACCACGTGCTGGCGCCACTCCGCCTGGGCCCGCACCGCCACTCGATCACGCCAGCGCCCGAACACGTAGGCGCGGAGCTCGCTGCCGCCGAGCTGGGGAAGCTCCTCGAACGGCACGGTGCCGGACGCTCCCGACAGCGCGCCCTGCATCGCGAGGACGCCGCCGGGGAGCATCGTGCGGTAGACCCGTGCGTCCAGCAGGTAGAGCTGATAGCCGGTGGATCCGCCAAGCAGCGGCAGGTTGATCCGTACGTGGCCTTCGATAAAGGCGCCCCGCTTGGGATCGAACAGCTGATCCCGGCTGTCGAACACCAGGCCGATCTCGGGGGCGACCTCGGTGTAGCCGGTGCTTCCGGGGATCGTGTCCGCACTCAGCAGTCCACCGGGAACCACGTCGTCGATGGACGCGTCGAGGATGTGCCAGCCAAACTGGACGAAGGTGTGGGGTCGAAATTCTCGCTGGGCTGTAAAGCCGACGGCGAAAGTGACTGGGGTGAACAGCTCCTCCGCCGATTGCGGAGTGTTCGGCCCGATGCCGTAGAACGGCGCGGGAAACTTGGAGTACTCAATCCCGCACTTGAGGTGGCGGGTATTCTGGGGGGCCCAGAGATCACAGCCGAATCCGATCAGTAGCTGATGATTCTTGGTGTAGGCTGAATGATTAAAAACGGCACTCGGGCGCGTCGTGCCATCGAGCGCGGTCCGCCACAGATAGGCGCCCACCAGGGTGAGTTTGAGCCCGGTGAGCTTCTCGCTCGTCGGCACCAGGTACAGGTAGAAGGCCTTCCGCTGCGGCGTCGGGTGGCCCGGCGCGGTCGAGTCGTGGACCGCGGTCGAGTCGCGGGCCCTGGTCGAGTCGTGCGTCGGAGCCGCAGCGCCTGAATCCCCGGCCGCGGGAGCCTGTGCCTGAATCTTTCGAGTCAGCATCATTCCGCCAAGAAGCGCGATCGCGCACCAGACACAGCTGTTGCCGACCTGTCGGAAAGTCACGTGCCCCCACGGCT
>JBKPOS010000142.1:0-6095 GCA_046733215.1 Gemmatimonadota bacterium | reverse complement strand
TGGGCGAACCCGCGCATCGCCGAGTTGACCTGTGCAGGTGAGCCGCCCGACAGTGTGAGCCGCCGGCGCTCGATCTCGAGCATGTGCTCGTACCAGGTTCGGGTGAAACCGCTCACCGCGATCACGCCCGTGATTCCGTGCGGCTCCGCGGCTGCCAGAATGGGCGCGAGTCCTCCACCGATGCTTCCACCCATCACAAAGATCCGCCTCGGATCGACCCCCGGCATGCTCCGGAGCGCACGCAAGCCGGCCCGCGGCGCCGCCATCTCGTCGTCGAGGCCGCCGACCGAGCAATCGGGTCCCTGACTGTCGCCCAATCCCGGCTTCTCGACACGCATCATCACCATGCCTGCTCCCGCCGCCACGGCGCGCAGCATGTGAGCGAATCCATCGTTGCCGGGGTCCGGCTTTTCCACCGGATCGCAGGAAAGCCAGGGAATGAAAAGCACAGCCGGGAGGCGACCCGCCCCAGCATGCTCGGGTCGGTTGACGATCGTGCGGAGCAGGTAGCCCCGCTCCGAGCGAATCGCGCCGTACGTGGTGATGGTTCCCGGGATCTGTTCGTGAGCCGCGGAATCGAGCACGAAGCGGATGTCCAAGGTATCCGCCTTTATAGCGCCGGCCTTCGCCCGGAGTACGCGGACTCGGACGGTGTCGCCCCCTCGAAGTCGCCTGAAAGCGGGCCAGAACGCGTCCGAGCGGAAGACCGGAGTTCCATTGAGGGCCACGAGCCGATCACCAGCTCCAAGCCCGGCCCGCGCTGCGGGAGACGAGGACTCGATTTGGTGTACCAGCGCACCGGAGTCTCCACCCAGCGGTGCGATCATTCCGTGCCACACCGCTCGGCGCCGAAGCGCGGCGCCCGACTCCGGTTGACCGCCGACCGATACCGCTTCCTGGGCAAGGAGCCCCGAACCGAGCGGCCAACCCAACAACGCCAGGAGCGCGAAGCAACCAGCCCGATTCACTATGGACGACTTCGGCATGTGCGTGCCTCGGGAAAGCGTGAACCCACACAAGGTGGTGCACCCTTCCCGGTGCCGCTAAGGCGCCGCGGTGAAATTTGCGATGAACGGGACGAGCGACTGGAAAACGGGGCGAACGAACGGCGAGAAGGTTGTCAGCGGAGCGCGTGCAATCGCTGCATGACCGTATCGCGATATTGCCTTCCGGTGGCCAGCCTAGTTCCGTCGACCAGGACGAGAAGGTAGCCGTTGAACCAGTCGTGCACCTGCCTGATCCGGTCCAGGTTGACGATGGTGGAGCGGTGCACTCTGACGAACCGATCGGCCGGGAGACGCTCGAGCACCTGCTCCATGGTACGACGGAAGCGGTGCGCTTCCTTGCCTGCATGGATGATGACGTGGTTATCTGCTGCCTCGATCCAGTCGATCTCCTCGAGCAGCAGGACTTCCTTGTGGTGGCCGCGATCGATGAGCAGCCGCTCGGAACGTGGTGGCGTCTCGGTCGCCAGCTCTCCATCCGCGGCAATCGAATCGGTTACCGCCCCAAGGCGCTCGCGGGCTCTACTGAGCGCTGTCCGCAACCTCGGTCTACGCACCGGCTTCACCAGATAATCCAGGGCAGCGGCGTCGAAAGCACGAAGCGCATATTCGTCGTATGCCGTCACGAACACTACGAGCGGAAGCGTGGATGGGCCCAGTTCTTCCACCACGTCGAATCCGTCGCCATCAGGCATTTGCACGTCAAGCAGGACCAGATCCGGCATCAGGGTGCGGATCTGCGCAAGCGCCTCGGCGCCGCTGCCGCATTCGCCCACCACCTCGATGTCCGGCTCGCCGGCAAGCATGCGCCGCAGGCGCCGCCGCGCCGGCGGCTCGTCGTCCACGATCAGAAGGCGTAGCGGTCGACTCATGCTAAGGAGCCGGCAATCACACCAGGGGCCGTGACTCGATAGGGCAATCGCACTCCAACGTAGGCCCCACCATTTGATCGGTTTCCTGTCTCGAGTGCCGCTTCATTGCCGTAGAGTTGCTCGAGCCGAGCGCGGGTGTTGGACAGCCCGAGTCCGGGTGGTACGCCGGCCTGGGCCTGAGGAGCGAACCCCGGCCCGTCATCCTCGACGGAGAGCAGCAAAGTTCCGTCTCGCCGTTCGCTCCGGACAGTAACTGTGCCACCCTGCGGCCGCGACCCGACCCCGTGCTTGATGGCATTCTCCACCAAGGGCTGCAACAGAAGGGGCGGAACCAGTGCACCGTCGAGGCCCGGAAGAAACGCGCGCTCCACCCGCAGCCGATCCTGAAACCGACGCTCCTGAATCCGCAGGTACTGGTCCAGCAGCTCGATCTCCTGTGCCAGCGTTATCTCGTCCCGTCCCCCATCGCGCAGCGCCGTGCGAAGCAGGTCGCCCAGCGACTCGACCATTTCCTCGGCCGCGGCCGGATCCTCGGGAATCAGGCTCGCGATCGTATTCAGCGTGTTGAACAGGAAATGGGGCTGGAGCTGCGCCTGAAGCGCGCGTAGCTGAGCCCGCGCAAGGGCGCTCTCGAGTCGGGCGGCGCGGACCTCCCGGTCCCGATACAGCCGATAGTAGTCCGCGGCAAACACGACGACCACGATGGCCCAGAACGTGGCGAAGCTGAAGCCGATCTTGCGCGGGACGAGATAGGCAAGATCGAGGGCGGCGTCACGCACCCCGCCCGAAAGCCACACTCGGACACTGACGTTCGGATCCCGCGCGAGCAGCACGGCAAGGCGATCGGCGGCGTACTCTAGGCCCACTTGGAGCGCGGCGATGACCAGGCCGAAAGCCAGCAGCAGAAGCAGGCCTCGCATCCTCGAGCCTGATGCCGGGCGCACCCGTCGGACCAGAAGAACGACGAGCGGCGTCAGCAGAGCCCAGGTGTACCACTCCGCCACGCTCCACCAGGCGGCCTGCCCAAAGGCGACCGGCTGCCCGTTCGCCGCTGCCGACAGGTAGTTATGGCCGGCAAACAGCGCAGCGATCAGCGTCCACCCGGTGACAATCGCAAGAAGTTCCGATCGCGACACTCGAAAACTCGAGGTCATCGGCGCGTCCGTCATATTACCTAGCATGACGCGCCCCGCAGCCGGCGGCAAGAGAGCGCTCCGAACCGGGCGGAAGAGTGCGGGTTCCGCGCCGGCACGCCGTCGTTGCGTCGCCCCGGACGCGAAACCATCTTGCGTCGTTGCTCGGAGGTCCCACGAAGCTTTCCTCAGACCGCTGGTCCAAGATCGGCCGATTGCTCGACGAGCTGCTGGATCTCGAGCCCGGAGAGCGCAGCGCCTATCTCGAGCAAGCCTGCGCCGGCGATGCGGCGCTCCGAACCGACATCGAGCTGCTCCTGCGCGACTGCGATGAGGCAGTCGACTTTCTCGAGCAGCCAGCGGCGGAGTACGCGGCGCCCCTTGTGCGACATCTCGAAGATCAGGTACCGGCCCCCACCGGCGGGATGAGGGTGGGGCCATACCTGATCGTGCGGGAAGCAGGCCACGGAGGCATGGGCACTGTCTATCTCGCGGAGCGCGAAGGGGACTGGCCCCCCATGCAAGTTGCCCTCAAGCTGATCCGCCCCGGACCGGCTCTCGATGGCCAACTCACCCGGCGCTTCCTCGAGGAGCGGGAAATTCTTGCCTCGCTCAATCATCCCCACATTGCTCGGCTCCTCGACGGTGGCGTGACTGCCGACGGCCGCCCGTGGTTTGCCATGGAGTTCGTGCAGGGAACACCGCTCGACCGGTACGCCAGAGAGCAGCCGTTGTCGGTGGAGGATCGGCTGAGACTCTTCCTGACCATCTGCGAGGCCGTCGATTATGCCCACCGGAACCTGGTGGTTCACCGGGATCTCAAGCCCGCCAACATCCTCGTCACGGCTGATGGTGGCGTGAAGCTGCTCGACTTCGGCATCGCGAAGCTGATCGGTGGCGCTCGAGCACGACTGAGCGTCGGTGTCCGACCCATGACGCTGGAGTACGCCAGTCCGGAGCAGATCCGGGGCGAGGAGGTCACCATCGCGAGCGACGTCTACTCGCTCGGCGTTTTGCTGTATGAGCTGCTCACCGGGCAGCGGCCGTATGACTCGACCCCTCGCGACCGGCCGGAAATCGCGCGCGCAATTCTGGAGACCGATGCCCGAGCCCCCTCGGAAATCGCTGACGAGGAAGTCGGGAAGACGCTCCGAGGCGAGATCGACTCCATTCTCCTCAAGGCGCTCCAGAAGGAGCCTTCGAGTCGCTACCCCAGTGCCGTGGCTCTTGCGAACGACCTTCGCCGTGCGTGCGATGCTGAGGCAACCCGGCTAACATGACGCCATCCGACATTTTCGAAGCCGAGGGCACCGGTCGACCGATCACCGATCTTCTGCTCGATCTGACCGCTGGCAGAACAGAGGCCATGGATCGGCTCTTTCCGCTGGTCTACGAGGAGCTGCATCGCATAGCTCACCGCCTCGGTAGCTACGAGCGCACCGACTATACGCTCGGCACCACCGGACTGGTTCACGAGACGTACCTCCGTCTGGTGGATCAGAGGCGGGTCGGCATCAACGACCGGAGCCATTTCTTTGCGCTGGCGGCCCGCGCGATGCGGCACGTGCTGGTGGACTACGCCCGGCGGCGCCATGCGCTCAAGCGTGGAGGGCACGAAGCACCTCTTCCCCTGGAAGAGGGCACGGTGACGATCGACCAACGGGCAGACACCCTCTGCGCGCTGGACGAGGCACTCACTCGGCTGGCAACGTTCGATCCGCGGTTGGCCCAGGTGGTGGAGTGTCGTTTCTTCGGCGGCCTCTCGGAGGACGAGACTGCTCAAGTGCTGGGAGTAACCTCCCGCACGGTTCGACGCGACTGGATCAAGGCAAAGGGATGGCTCTACCGAGAGCTTACTGGCTGAGCGGAGATTCATCACCCGATCGGCGGCCGCGACAGTACCTGAGTAGAACTGCGCAGACTCCCCTAGGTGCCACGCCGATGCACCGTGAGGACCCTCACGGCGTGGTACACTCGGCAACTTGCATCTATTCGCTGCAGTACTGGAGTCGGCTCGAGGGAGCCGGCAGCCTGCACTCTACACTAATACGAGGCGTCCGATGAAATCGATCCTGGCAGCCGCCGTCGTCGCCACAAGCCTGGTTGCCTGTACTAATCGCGAGCACCGCGCGGATCGCGACACCGGCGCGGCCGACCGGCATTCAGCCGATACCGTCGTCTCCAAGCGCGAGATGCAGGATACCGCCATCATCCGCCACGACACGACGATTACGAACGATACCGTCCACAGGCGTGGCACTCACCCGGTCAAGACGGACACGGTCAAGAAACCGTAGCAAGTCCCGGGCGAGTGCCCGGGACATCGCTTCGGCGCAGCCGCTATCAGTGCGTGCTGTCTCGCTTCGTCGTAGCCGAGTCGGAGCGCGTGTGAGTCGTGTCGCTCGCCTTGTGATGTTTCTTAGATTTGGTGCTGTGTTTCGGGGTACCGTGCATTGATGTGTCGCGATTCATGGTCCCCGTGTCTGTGACAGCGGGACCCGTTTGCACGCCCGGCTTGGCTTTCAGCGCCGTATCCGTTCCCATCCCTCGGCCACCGCGAGCAGTATCGACCTGTCCGGTTTCTACGCCCGACTGGCCGCGCGCCTTCTTGGCGGCAGCCGTAGACACGCTGTCCACTCCGCCGTGACTGGCGCAGGCAGTTACGCTCGAGCCGTTCGATCCATCTTTACAAACCACCTGGCCCGCCTGGGCCTGCAACGCCGCCGGCACAAGCAGCGCCGCGACGATCAGAGGCCACTTGGGAATTGCTATCGGCTTCATTTTTTTCCTCGCGATTGAGTTGAGACGAGTTCTACTCCTTTACCACCAAAGGCGCCGTAAGTACGAACGACACCCAGGTTCCCGGCTTGACGACCACATCGCGACTGGCTGTTTGAGCTGCGACGACCGCACCGCCGGCGGCGCCAACGGCGCCTCCAATGATCGTACCCTTGGTGTTGCCACCGAGGACCCTGCCTAGAATCGCGCCCGCCGCCGCACCCACTCCGACCTTCTCGGCTTCACCGGCAGAGACGCCACGGCCACGCAGTTCGTGCGGTACGGGTTGAACACTCGCGGCAACCGGG
>JBKPOS010000141.1:0-27400 GCA_046733215.1 Gemmatimonadota bacterium | reverse complement strand
CCCTTCTCCTACGCCGAGACATACGGCGACAAGGCGCATTCCCATCCGCTCTACCACGAGCACTTCGCCGTGAGTGACGTGCCACCGGGCACCTACGTGCTGGGAACCAACATTGCCGGAGCGAAGGTGATGCGGCGGGTCACGGTCGAGGCAGGCAAGCTCACGTGGGTGGTTTTTAAGCCGTGAACGGTGAACAGTGAACGGTGAACGGTAAACGGGCCTTTCCCCGCACCCCCCGTTCACTGTTCACCGTTCACTGTTTACGCTTTACCTGTGTTTATCGAGCTCACTGATCATCTCCGCTGTCCCGCCGACCACGCCGAGCAGTATCTCGTTCTCCTGCCGGACCGAATCGTCGATCGTTCAGTGGTCAGCGGCCGGCTCGGCTGCCCCGTTTGCGGCCGAACGTACGCTGTGAACGACGGGATCGCCGAGCTGGGCGACAGTACAGTCGGGCCGGGACCGGCCTCGTCGCTCGATCCGGCCGCGCTACACGTACTGCTCGGTCTGTCCGGCCCCGGCGGATACGCTGTGCTGGTCGGGAGTGCCGCTGCCGGCTGGGAGAGGTTGGCGCGAGACAATCCAGGTGTCTCGCTGGTTGCAGTGAATCCGCCCGATACTATTGCCGATGCGGGTCAGGCGTTGAGCGTGCTTCGGGCTCCGCTCATCCCGCTCAAGGCGCGCAGCGTTCGCGGCGTCGTCCTGGGCCCGGAGTTCACTGCCGATCCTAAGTGGGTGCGGGAGGCTGCCCGGGTCACCCTGCCCGGATTGCGGGTTGTGGGGCAGGGCAGGGTGCCGGAGCCGGATTCGCTGGAGCTATTGGCGACAGCGGAAGACTGCTGGGTGGCGAGTAAGCGGTAGGAAAGGGAAAACGGGATTTCCTGCCGTGGTCTACTCGTGAAACAGTTGCTCGATCTGACGAGCGTAGTTCCGCTCCACCACCCGCCGTTTCACCTTGAGCGTGGGCGTCAGCTCCCCGCTGTCCACGGTGAAATCGCTTGCCACGAGTAGCAGGCGCTTGGGAACCTCGAACTGGGCGAGATCCCGGAGCGTCTTGCGGACCTCGCGATCCATTTTGGCCGTCACTTCGGGGAGTGCCAGCAGGCTGCGGTCGTCCGGAGCGATGAAGCCGTGTCGCGATGCCCACGCCTTGAGGGTGTCCACGTTCGGTACCACGACCATGACCGGGAATTTCCGGTTGTCTCCCAGCATCACGCAGTTGGAGACGAATTTGCTCGTCTTCACCATGTTCTCGATCGGCTGCGGCGCGATATTCTTGCCTCCGGCAGTCACGATGATGTCCTTCTTGCGGTCGGTGATCCGCAGGAAGCCATCGCCGTCGAGAACGCCGATGTCACCCGTATGGAACCATCCGTCCGGGTCGATTGCTTCCCGCGTTCCCTCCGGCTTGTTGTAGTAGCCGATCATTACGTGCGGTCCACGGGTCAGTATCTCGCCGTCGTCGGCAATGCGAACCTCGACGCCTGGAATCGGTCGTCCCACCGTTCCCAGCTTGAGGTACTTGAAGGTGTTGACGGCGATGACCGGCGACGTCTCGGTGAGCCCGTAGCCCTCCAGAATTGGGAGACCGGCCGCGTGAAAGAACTTGGCGATTTCAGGATTGAGCGGGGCCCCGCCGGACACGAAAAAGCGAATCCGACCGCCGGTGCGGGCGCGAAGCTTGGAAAAGACCAGACGGTCCCCCATTCGCTTCTTGAACGCCAGCGAGCCGGGAATGGCGCGGCGAGCCAGGCTGTACTCCACCCAGGTCTCGGCGTTGCGCTTGGCCCAGAAGAAGATCCGCTTCTTGACCGGTGATCCCGAGACCGCCGCATCGAGCACTCTCGCATAGATCTTTTCGTAGAGCCGCGGCACCGCGGCCATGATCGTGGGCCGGATCTCGGCCATTTCCGCTGCCACGGTTTCAGGGCTGCTGGCGTAGCTGATCGTGACCCCTCGATGCAGCATCGTGTAATGCCCCACCATGCGCTCGAAGATGTGCGACAGCGGAAGAAAGGAGAGGCACTCGTCCGCTCCGGAAATGTCGAGCAGACTCACGCACGCGACGACATTGGACGTAATGTTTCCGTGGGTGAGCATCACGCCCTTGGGGTCGCCCGTTGTTCCCGATGTGTAGATGATCGTCGCGATGTCGTCGGACTTGGCACCGAGCGCCTCGCTCCGCCAGTTAGGTACGGCGGCGCGCGCCGCCCGTCCCCGAAGGCAGAGTGCCGTAAACGTCAGCACGTCGCCCGACGCAACCGACTCGTCGAACACGACAACGTGTCGAAGAGCGGGCAACTGGGCCCGTATTTCCTGGATCTTGGCGAGTTGCTGCGGCGTAGAGACGAACGCGACCGTCGCCCCGGAGTCTCGCAGGATGTATTCGATCTGCTTGGCAGGGAGGGTCGGGTAGATCGGCACGTCGGCGGCGCAGAGAGCGAGGCACGCGTAGTCCGCGATGGCCCACTCCGGGCGATTTTCCGAGAGGATCGCCACCCGGTCTTTGACCCGTACGCCGAGCTCCCGCAATCCCAGGCTCAGGTCGTTCACCCGGTTCAGCAGCTCGGCACCGCTGATGTCTTCCCAGCGTTCGCCTTGCTTGCGTCGCATGACCACGGGCCGGTTCGCCGCCCGGTCCATGGCGCCGAAGAAGAGCTGGTTGAGGTTGACGGGCTCGGCCATGGCCGCCTACTGGAATCGAACGATGAATCGTTGACCGGAGCCGGCCACGACCAGGCCGGTCGCCGTGGTTGCGCTGACCGTGGCGATGACGCTGTCCGGTGCCGTTCTCCCGGAGATCCGATTGACTGTGACTGCCGTCGCGGGTGTGCCGTCCGCCCCTGTCTGGGCATTCACGGCAAGGACCCCACCAGGCAACTCGACCGTGCGTTGAGCCGGATCTGGGAACACGGGATCGACAATACGATAGAGGACCGTCCGACCCGACAAGGGGCCGGCGGGATCGAAGCTCCGAAGCGACGCGAGCAGCGGCGTCGACCCTGCGGCTCCCGCGGCGACCACGAGGACCGAGTCTCCCGTGATCACGATCGTGTCGGGTCTCGCATTGACGGTAAAGCTCACGAAATCCGAAACGATGTTGGCGCTCTGCGCTTGCACCTGTGCCGTGGACCCGCCGGTCCGGCCGGTGAGTTTACCGTCCGGGGTGAGCGTGATGGTGGTGTCCGGCGTGATCCATCGGACCGTGGCCGCAATGCTGTCTCCCTGCTCATCCAGCGCGCGAGCATGCAGCTGGATGGTCTGACCGACTTCGACAGCGGCGGGCCGGGGAACCCGAATTTCGAGCCCGGCGATGCCGCTTTCATTCGTGGAGAGATTGCTGCAACCCGCTGTGATCGCCCCCGCCGCTACGCCCGCTTCAACCGCAGCGAGCCACCACTTCACAGCGTCTCCGATGACGGTGAGCCGGCGATTTCCCGAAGCGCGGTCTGGGCATGACGCACCCATTGGTCGGCGTCCGGTCCCTTGGGGGGCCGGGCGAGAAACTCGCGCAGGTGATCGGCTGCTTGCTGGGTATCGCCTCGTTTGAGCAAAAGGAAGGCCACTCCGTAGTGCGCCCCGCCCAGCGTGGGGTCGATATCGAGGGCACGCCGATAATAGCGGATCGCCTCGTCCGGTTGGCCGGTCTTGGTGAGCGCGATCGCCATATTCAATAGAA
Source organism: Gemmatimonadota bacterium (assembly GCA_046733215.1). Classification (GTDB taxonomy): domain Bacteria; phylum Gemmatimonadota; class Gemmatimonadetes; order Gemmatimonadales; family GWC2-71-9; genus DASQPE01. The sequence continues at coordinate 23,721 of JBKPOS010000141.1, read as the reverse complement.
TGCGGCTGTCGTTGGGATTGTCGCGGTATGCCAGGCGGTACGACGTCAGAGCGGCGCCGAAGTCACCCTGCCGCTCGAGCGCCAGACCTTCGTTGAGATAATCGAGCCGCTGCGGCTTGAGCTGCTCCTTGCTTTCCCGACCGAATACGCGTCGCCAAAAACTCATCGAATCGCCGGCACCCGCCTCAGGGAAGTCATTTGCGCGTGGGGGATTATGCAGGGTCGGCCAATAATAGTCCGGGGTCGGAGAGCCCGCAACGGAAGCGAAACCCGTGAAGCTATCGGCGATCAGCGATCAGCTATCAGTCAAGGCTTGGCTAATTTCCGGGGACTCTTAAGTTCCGGGATGCTCTGATAGCTGATCTCTGATAGCCGATAGCTGATAGCTCTGAACCATGCGCCGAACTACTACCCCTGGCCCCCGCGGCGTTCTCGAAGTCGATTGGCCGTTCTTCGGCGAGCTCTGCCGCGCGCTGGCCCTCCGCGTCGCCCGCGAGTATCAGCCCGAGGTGGTCCTGGGTGTTGCCAAGGCTGGAGTGATTCCCGGCGTGGTGGTCGCCTCCATCCTGCAATGCGAGTTCGCGTCCATGGTGGTGACGCGTAGAGAGAGCGATGCCGATCCTGTTCTCGTCGCCGGCCCGCCCTCCAGTATCAGAGGCCGTCGCGTTCTGGTGGTAGACGAGACTTGCGACACAGGCAATACGCTCAAGCTCGCGCTGAGCGAAGTGCGTGCGCTCAAGCCGCGCGAAGTGCGCACAGCGGTATCCTTCAAGACCGGCGAGTACTCGCCGGACTTCGCGGCCTTCACCACGGAGAAATTGATCATCCTTCCCTGGGATCGCGAGATCATTCAGGGTGGGGAGCTGGTAATGCGGCCCGACTACGCTGCCTGGTTGGGGAGCTAACCCAGAGCGGTTGCCATCCGGTCCGCAGACGCCCACCGTTCGTCCCGGTTCTTCGCCAGCGACTTCATCACGACGTCCGCCACATCGGCCGGCGTCTCGGGCCGGAACCTGCGAACGTCCGGGATCGGGTCGTTGAGGTGCATTTGCAGGACGACGACCTCGTTGGGATGCTGAAAAGGAGGTCGTCCCGCCAGGCTCTCGAACAGCACGCAGCCCACGGAGTAGAGATCCGTGCGGTGGTCGATATCGGTCGCGGCCTGGACCTGCTCAGGGCTCATGTAGCTGGATGTGCCGACGGCGATGCCGGATCGGGTGAGCTGGGTCGTTCCGGCGGCCTCGATCGCCCGTGCGATTCCGAAGTCGAGCAGCACGGCACCGACGTCCGATAGAACGATGTTTTCCGGCTTGACATCGCGATGGATGATGCCGACCGCGTGAGCCGCTTTGAGCGCGCCCAACAGGTCCCGAGTCATGCGAACGGCGGCGTCCACGGGGAGTTGCCGTCCCCGGTCCAACTGGATCCGCAGCGTCGGGCCTTCGACGAACGGCATGACGTAATACACCAGCCAGTCCGCTTCGCCCGAGTCCAGCACTCGTGCGACCAGAGGGTGGTCGATGCGCGACGCGAGGCGGATTTCCCGAAGGAATCGCTCCGCGGTGACGCTGACCTGAAGCTCCGGATGGAGGACCTTGAGGGCGACCGGGCGGCCGCCTCGATCATCGGCCAGGAAGACCCGCGCGGCTCCGCCACGACCGATCTCCCGGTGCACGGTATACCGGTCCTTGAGGGCGTTCCGGACAATCGGGAGCAGGTCGCGGCGGATCGATACCCCCCGTGGCAGTAGTGACTACCTATAAGGGTTCACGACCGCCGCTGCAACCATCGGCGGCGCAAGCAAGTCTAAAGGGGGCACCGCCGGCCAATCCGGCTCCCGATTCCCCGGCCCGAGAGACTCGCAATGCCTCAGCTTCGGTTGATTCTGCCCGCTTTCCTCTTTGCCGCTCCCCTGGCAGCCCAGAACCCATCCCGCCATACCCTTCAGGGCTCCGACGTCGCCCTGTACGACCTCGCCGGTACCGTTCAGATCGAGCCCGCCAGCGGCAATGCCGTATCGGTAGAGGTCGCTCGGGGTGGAGCCGACCCGGCAAAGATCGAGGTCGCCGAGGGCCAGTTGGAGGGAAGGTCCACCCTGCGGGTCGTCTTCCCCGGAGATCGAATCAAGTACCCGCCGATGCGTGAGGGCTGGACTGAGATTCGGGTGAGGGACGACGGGACCTTCGGGAGCCACGTGCACCAGCACGATCATGAGGACGCTCGCCACCATGACGACGATGATGCTGACGATGATGACGCCAGCGGTCGTCGTGTCGTCATCTCCAGCCGTGATGGGCTGGAGGCTTGGGCCGACCTTAAGATCGGGGTGCCCACGGGGCGGAGGGTGGCGGTGCACCTGGCCGTTGGAAAGATCACCGCAACCAACGTCAACGGACGGCTCGAGCTGGAGACCTCCAATGGCCCGGTGGTCGTGAACGGCTCGAAAGGAGAGTTGGAAGTCGAAGTTGGCTCGGGAAACGTGCAGCTGTCCGCGACCGAGGGCGACCTCGAAGTCACTACGGGCTCGGGTGACGTGCAAGCCACTAAATCGAATGCGCGCTCGATCTCGATCCAGACGGGCTCGGGCGACGTCGAGGCCAGACAGCTCCAGGCGACGGAGGTCGCCGTGCGCACCGGATCAGGCGCGATCAGGGCGAGCGGTGTCACGGCCCCGCAAATCGGTCTCGAGACCGGGAGCGGCGGCGTGACCGTAGAGCTGCACGGCACGGTCGACCGGCTCGATGTTCATACCGGCTCAGGCGATATCGCCGTTACCGCGCCCGCAAGTCTGGGGGCTCAGATCGATATGCAGACCGCGAGTGGCGACCTCGACTCTGACTTTCCCCTCTCCGTCACCCACAGCGGCGCCGACCATCTCCGCGGGACCGTGGGCGACGGCAAAGGGAGAATCTCGGTGGAAACAGGGTCGGGAGGCGTGCGACTCCTGAAGGCACGCTAGCGAACGTCGATCCGTTTACGCCCCGCCGGAACCGGAGCGCGCCGCGTCGCGCGGCCCGCGTGTTCCTTGACCTTGGATTCGTGTTTTTCGTAGATCGCGGCGTACACCTCGAGCATCATCCGGTGAGCAATGTGCTTGCGCTGCTCCCAGCTGATGCCGGTGTTGCATAGCTCCTCGTCGTCTTTTTGAAGCTGATGGGCCAGCTCGGGGTCGCCGTGTTCGGCGAACGCTTCCAGGGCGTGACAGGCGTACTCCAGCTTTCGCTGGATGTCAAAGCAGTAGGTGATGGCCAGCGCCAGCTGCTCCTCCTGGGTCTGCGCGTCCTGGATCTTGGGCGACTGGTGCGTGACCGCCCGATTCATGACCATATAGAGATTGCCAAGCGCTCGTTCCACCGTCGTCCCCTTGGGCATTGAGGAATCTCCTTGCAGGGGTGTCCCGCGAATGTGTGGCTATGGTTGTAACTCGGCTTCGAGCCTGTGAACGGCCGGTCCGTACAAGATGTCCGGCACGGCCCAGCTGTCGGTGAGTGAGGCCAGCCAGCGCCGAGACTCGGCGGTATTCTGGCGACGCGCAAGCAGTTCGGCCAGCAGGTACCGCTGGGGCGCCATGCCCGCGAGGGGCAAAAAGGTGACCATGCGTTCGGGAATTCGGACCACCGAGCGTTGCAAGAACCCGATTGCCTGCGCCGTGTCTCCGGCAAGCAACCCGAGCCGCGCCCTGAGTGAATAGCTCAGCGTTTCCCGCAGTCCGTCGGACGGATCCGGCCCCGGTGGCGCCGAGTCGAGTCGCGCTAGCAGCCGTTTGACCTCGGCCGAGTCTCCCTGGAGCGTGGCACGGTATACCAGAGCCTGGAATGCCTGCTGGTAATCGTGCGTGAGTGGCAGCGAAAAGTCGGGCGTCCTCCCGGCCAGCGTCGTTGCTCGGGCCCAGGCAAACATTGGAGCGGTGAAGCTGTCCGCCTGAAAACCCGCAAACCCTGCCAGAATCATCCAACCGTCCAGCGGACCTGTGCCGGCCGCCGCCTTCCAGGCTTTGACTGCTTCAGGCCACCGGCCCAGCCGCGCGAGAGCGGCCAACCGGTAGTCGGCGGCGCGCCTTCGATCGTCCGGCGTTCGGTCTCGGCCGCCCAGTATGGCGGCGATGGAATCGGCCAGCGATACGTGGGTCGAGTCGCGGACCAGCAGCGCGACCAGGTCGGACAGCGCATATCGGTCGGCATGCCTGAGACTGTCCAGCAGTCGGGCGCGCGTTGGTCCGCTGGCTCGTTGGAGCGCGATCGCGGCAACCCGGGCTGGGCGCCCGGGGTCATCGATCGGAATTCGCAGTACGAACTGGGCGGCCCGATCCAGCTGTCCGCTCTCGAGCGCGAGATCGGCAAGATGGTCGTAGATCGGAGCGAAGGTGCTATCGAGGGCCACCAGCCGGTCGAACGCCGGCTGGGCATCGATCGGGCGATGGCCGGTGGTGATCGCGAAGTGGTAAAGCGACTCTGCGAGCCCCAACCACGCATCCGCGTTGTTCGGATCATCGGCTACGATCGCCTGGAATGCGGCGATGGCGCTGTCGCCTTCGGACAGGACGTAGAGGCGCTGAGCGTCCAGCAGCGCTCGCCAGCGCGGAGCGACGCCGGGCGATCGGACCAGCGCCTGATTGGCGGCCGCAAGGGCCGCCGCATAGTCGTGCCGCCAGACATGCGCGACGCTCAATCGGTGATACGCCAGCGCGCAGGACGAGTCGGCCTCGATTGCCGCGCGAAACGCGCTGGCCGCTGCATCGAACTGGGCTCGCCAGAAGCGGTCCTGTCCTTCCAGCAAGTAACCCAGCGCGATGGTGGACCCGGTCGCGTCGAACAGCATCGCTCGCGAGCCCAGAATCATGTGCTCCCGCTCCGCGAGTCCGCGAGCTGCGGCCATTGCCGCCCGCCCAAGCGCTGGCGCGACGCCATCGCCGGAGACCGGCGACTGGCTTCGCACGATGCGGTCGCCCCCGCCGGCGGAGTATAGATCCACCTGGGCAAGTCGGCCGTCGCCCTCCGATACGATGGAGCCTGCCAGGACGTAGCGCGCATCCTGTCGTCGAGCATTCGCGAGCAGCTGGCGCACGGGTATCCCGGCGAGCGAGTCAGCCAGAGGAAGCCCGTCGATGGTCTGAATTCCCGGCAGCCAGTCGATGGCGCTCGAGAGCACGTTGACGATCGATCGCGCCGGGAGTCGCGCGCCGCTGTCCTGCGACGCCATCGGCATTACCAGTACACTCGCTGCGGCGGCCCCGGTCTCGACCGGCGCGCGACGAAGCATGGCTGCAGCGCCGATCCCGACTGCAACCAGCCCAAGAGCGATCGCGACCGGCAACGCCATGGAGCGGGCCGGCATGCGCCGAGGTGTTTCGGCTGCTTCGAGGGCCTGAGCGAACTGGTGCAGCGTGGCAAACCGATCGGCAGGGAGTTTGGCCAGCGTTCGCCGAACGGCGAGATCGACGGACGGCGGAACCAAGGGACGGCCGGATCTGACTGACGGCACAGGCTCGGATGCGTGGCCTTTCATCACAGCCCGAGCGGTCGGGCCATCAAACGGTGGCTTCCCCGTCAGCATCTCGTACAACACGCAGCCCAGACTGTAGAGATCGCTCCGTCCGTCCACCGGTCCCCGGCCGCCGCCCTGCTCGGGACTCATGTAGTTTGGGGTCCCGATCGGCCCACCCAGCTCTGCCAGCGAGTCGGAGTCACCTCCCGCAGCCATCGCGATGCCGAAGTCCGCCACCACGGCGTGTCCCCCGACCAGCAGAATGTTTCCGGGCTTTATGTCGCGGTGGATGACGCCCTGCGAATGCGCGTACGCCAACGCGTCCGCGACTTCCCGGGCAAAGCGGAGTGCGTCCTCAAGTGGCAGCGCGCCCTCGCGCTTGAGACGTTCGCGCAAGGACTCCCCTTCGACATACGGCATGACGTAGTACAGCAGGCCGCCCGCCTCGCCGGAGTCGTGTACTGCCAGGATGTGAGGATGATTCAGGCGGGCAGCGATGCGGATTTCACGAAGAAAGCGATCCGCGCTGAGTGATGCACCCACATCGGTGCGAAGCACTTTGAGCGCGACCTGACGCCCGTGCTTGAGATCACGTGCGAGATAGACGATCGCCGCGCCCCCGCTCCCGATGCCGCGCTCGATCTCGTACCGATCCGCCAGCGCGATGGCAAGCCGGGAACGAAGTTCTTGCACGGGGGTGAGGCCCCCTATGTGGTGGCGTGCTCGCCGGTCAGTGCCTTGAGCCGGCTCTTGGCATCGAGCACCTTGGGGCGCAGTTCGACGTCCGCGTCCTTCCAGAGCCGCACGAACTTGGCATAGTTCTCCGCTGCCTTGGCTCGGTCGCCGCGACTCTCGTACAATTCACCTAGCCTATAGTAGGTCCGCCCCAGCCAAACCGCATCGGGGAACAGACGGTACATGTACGGACTGTTCACATATCGCTCGTACACGGCCAATGCAGAGTCGACCTGTCCCGCATCGTCGTACGCCCGTCCCAGCGGGGCCAGGGCGCAAATGTCGCAGTCACCGTCGTCCTGTTGCCGATACTCGTTGATTGCCTCCAGCGGCCGCCGCTCTGCGAGGGCGATAGACCCCAGCACCCCGTGCCGCTCGGACCCGGCCAAGCGTCGGAAGCCCTCGGGGGCGACCTTGTCGAATTCGGAGACCAAAGCCTTCGCCCGATCCGGACGCCCCGCTTCGGCGTAGAGCAGGGCCAGCTCGAGGTACGGACGGTCGGCCGGATCGAATCTGGTGAGCGGCCGACGCTGGAGCGCTGCGTCCATCTTCTGACGCGCTCGCTCGGGCTGCCCGCGATACCACAGGTCGATGCCCGCCCGCGCGAACTCGAACATGAGTGCCCGTTCCGGCAGACCCTGCGACTCACTGATGTCGCCGGCGGTCTGCAGGTATCCGTCGGCCTGATCGAGATGCCCTTGGGTGAGCGCAAGGATTGCGAGCTGGCCGTTGGTAAGCGTCTGCCAGTTCGGACTCTCGCGCCGGGCCTGCTGAATCGTTTGCACGATGGCCCGCGCGCTGTCGTAGCCCCCGGTGGAGGCCAGGAAGTTCGCTTCAACGAATGCACCGAAGGGGTCGTTGGGTGCTCTCCGTCGCATCATGCGCAGGGTTGCCTCGGCACTGTCCGACTGACCCAGGCCCATCTGGGCCCCGATGAGATTCACGTAGAACAAAGCGCCGTCGGGAGCCGATTTGATAGCCCGCTTCGACAGCTCGGCTGCCTGCGCGTAGTTGCGAAGATCGTTGAGCGCGATGCTCAGGTTGTTGAGCGCGTACGGATCGTTGGGGCTCAAATCGAGCAGCGACCGATAGGCGGTGATGGCCCGATCCCGGTCGCCGTTCACGTAGCTCTCATAAGCAGCCTGGGTCAGGTAGCGCTCACGGTCGGTAAGCCGATCGCGGTGGTTGTAAGCCTTGGTGAAGGCATCGATCTGCTGGCTCCGGCGCCCACCGCTGTTGCCCAGCTCGACGCCGAGCTTGCGATATGCCATCGCGAAGCCGGTATCCAGCTCGACCGCTTCCCGCAACAACGAGATCGCACGTTCGGTATCGCCTTGGCCGTCTGCCCGAAGAGCCTGCGAGTACTTGCGCAGCGCCCCGAGCGAGGGAGTGGTGACGTCTTCCAGTCGCTCGCTTGCGCGAACCGTCCCCAGCGACCCGCCGATCCGCTCGCGCATGCCTCGGCTCAGACGATCGATGGCAGGGAGGATGCGACTCGAGTCTTCGGCCGTTTCCCGGAGCGCCACCAACGCCTCACCCGACTGGGTAGCGATGAGCCGGGCGGAGATGACGAATCCCGTGCCGGCGTGGACTACATCGCCGGCGACGAAGGCTTTGATGCCGTCGCGGATCGCCACTTCACGCGCCAGCGCTGCATCGAGCGGGACGCGCGGATCGCGCTGCATCCGCAGCAACACCTGCTGGACATACTCCGGCTGGACGACGGTGAGCTTGGGCGACTGGGCAAGGTCCACGCGGAACGCTTCAGTCACGGCGCCGCCCAGAGCCGAGTCCACCGGCGGACTCTGGAACTCCGCGACCAGGATCGACTCGCGCTCCCGGAGCACTCCTTGGTCCACCAGAGAGCGGCCGGACAGCACACCAGCCCCTTTCAGACCTAGGAAGGCCAGGACCAATACGAGAATACCGGCCCCGACTGCTCGAGTGGTTCGGAATCGCCCTGTGCCGGTGGGAACTTGGGAGGGAACGGGAGTCACCACCGTAGGCAATGCGCCGGTCGCGGCCGTGCCGGCACCGGGCGTCGATACGGCCTCCAACGCTCGGAGCAGATCTTCCGCGCTCTGCCAGCGATCCGCCGGGCGCTTTTCCAGGCAGCGCATGACGATAGCAGCGAGATCGGCCGGCACTGTTGCGCGGACCGTATTGACCGGCTCGGGAGCGCGGCTCACGTGGGCTGCGAGGAGCTGCTGCGGCGTGCGACCGGAGAACGGAGGGTGTCCGGTCAGCATTTCATACGCCATAGCGCCGACCGAGTAGATGTCGGCCCGATGGTCGATCGTTGGATCTGCGGCGGCCTGTTCCGGCGCCATGTAGGCCGGCGTGCCCATCGCGACACCGGCCGAAGTGAATCCGCTCGCGCCGGCCTGATCCGCGGCCTCGCTCAAGGCTTTAGCCACGCCGAAGTCGGTCACCAGTGCGTGGTGCCGGCTGAGCATCACGTTGTCGGGTTTGATGTCGCGATGGAGAACGCCTTGCTCGTGAGCGTAGGCCAACGCGTCGACCACGTCCCTGAGGTATCGAACGGCTTCAGTTACCGGCAGCTCGCCCTGGCGGGAGAGCTGAGACCGAAGCGATTCGCCCTCGATAAAAGGCATCGTGTAGTACAGCAGCTCGCCGGCCTGGCCCGCCGCGAGCAGCGGGACGACGTGCGGGTGCTGAAGCCTGGCGGCCAGCTGGATTTCGCGCCGGAAGCGCTCGACGTTGATCGCGGCGGCCAAGTCCGGTGGCAGCACCTTGATGACGACCTGCCGTCCCAGCGCCAGCTCCTCGGCGAGGTATACGCGGCTCATTCCGCCTCCGCCGAGCTCTCGCTCCAAGCGGTAGGCGGTGCCGAGCGCGTGCTCCAATTGCCCGAGAAGCTCCGGCATCACCGTTCCCTGGGGGAATGGGGAAAGTATAGGTACCTCAATGGATTGGGGCCAGCGCGCCAAGCCAAAAGCGACGAGGGCCCGGGGATGCCCGGGCCCTCGAAATCGTCGCGAGGCGGGTCAGGCCGGGTTGCCGCCGCCTGCGATTCCGAGTGCCTCACCGTAGCTCATCCCTTGAGCCATCCGCTCGTATAATGTGCTCAGTGTTTCGGGCGATCCTGCCAGAAAGCGGCACCGCACATCACCCCGCGATCTGCATTCGACCTCCATTACGGCAACCAGGCCATCGGAGATTCGACCCAGAAAATCGGCCAGCAGGCCGCAGGTAAGATGGCAGGATGGATATTCCCCCTTGGCATCTCCCAACGCCTCTGCCCAATCGGGCGAATCGAGCGCCATCGCCGCGGCGCCGAGCGGCGTGACTGTGCCGCTGCCCCACCCGAGCTCCCCAAAGAAGCGCCAGAGTGCCTCGCCCAGAAACTGGGCATCCAGGTCACCGGGGCGGTCGACCCCGTAGTTCTCACTCAGCCAAGCCGCGTAAGCGGAATAAAGCGCCTCACCGCCGGCGAATCCGGCTTCCTGGAGATAACCGGCGGCTTGCAGGCCGGCATCCCGCTCGAGGGACGTGCGCAGCTGCTGCAGCACGCGCGGGCCGAGGGTGACGCCGTAGCGGCCGGGTTTGAAGGGTGTCGTGGCGGGCATTGGTGATCCTTTGCAAGCTATCAGCTATCAGCTGTGACACGGCCCCTTGAAGTTAAGAGACCAAAGCGATTATCCAAGCGGACGATAGCTGATAGCTGATAGCTGATAGCTGATAGCTCCTACCCAGCCCCCGCCCGCCGGACCAGCTCCTCTTCCCCAATCACCTCCACCCCGAGCGCTTTCGCTTTCTCCAGCTTGCTGCCGGGGTCATCACCCGCTACCACCGCATCCGTCTTCTTGCTTACTGAGCCGATCACCCGCCCCCCGGCTCGCTCGATCAGCTGCGTTGCGTCCGCCCGCGAAAGCGTGGGCAGCGTCCCGGTGAGCACATAGGTCTTCCCCGCCAGCGGGCCCCCTTCGGCGACCGCGGTAGGCTCGGTGAACTGTAGACCCGCGCGCCGCAGTCGCTCGATCAGCTCCCGGTTGCGGTTCTCGCCGAAGAAGTGGACCACGGCCTCGGCGATGGCGCTGCCGATGCCTGGAACGTCATTGATCCCGGCCTCTGTCGCCTTCATCAGCGCATCCATCGAGCCGAATCTCCGGGCCAGCAACTGCGCCACCGTATAGCCAACGTGCCGGATACCGAGACCGAAAAGGAGCAGGGAAAGGGGGCGCTCTTTCGAGGCTGCTATGGCCTGGACCAGCTGCGATGCCGATTGCTCGGCAAACCGCTCGAGCCGAACCAGCCGCGCGACGTCCAGGTCGTAAAGATCCGCGACGTCGTGGATGAGGCCTTCCTGGAGGAGCTGGCGGACCCGCTCGTATCCCAGCCCGCGGATGTCCATCGCGCCGCGGGACGCAAAATGGACGATGCTCTCGAGCACGCGACCGGGGCACGAGATGTTGGGACAGTAGCGCATCGCCTCGTCGGTCGGCCGCTCGACCGGCGTGCCGCACACGGGACATGCGTCAGGCATGGCGAAAGGCTGTTCTTCCCCGGTTCGCCGGTCCCGCAGCGGGCCGAGGAGCTGCGGAATGACTTCGCCGGCCCGGACCACCTCCACCCAGTCGCCGATTCGAATGTCCTTCTGGGCGATGAGCTCCTCGTTGTGGAGCGTCGCCCTCGAGACGACGACGCCGCCCAGCTCGATCGGCTCGAGCTCGGCCCACGGGTTGAGCGCGCCGGTCCTCCCCACGTTGACATGGATCGCTTTAAGCCGGGTCTGCGCCACCTCGGGCGCGAACTTCCGCGCTATCGCCCAGCGGGGTTCCCGCTCGCCGACCACGCCGAGCTCGGGGTGCAGCGACAGCCGATCGACCTTCACGACCACCCCGTCTGCCTGGAACGGCAACGTTCCCAACACGCCCTCGAGCTCCTCCGCGCGTTGCTCGACTGCCGCGAGATCGCCGTGCCGCTGCCGGTGCTTCTCTACCTGAAATCCCCACTGCTCGAGCAGGTCGAGCTCTTCCTGATGCGTCTTGGCACCCAGCCTGCCCTCAATGGTCTCGATCTGGAATGCGAACATCCGCAGCCGGCGCTGCCGGGTGAGGTTGGGGTCGAGCTGGCGCAACCCTCCGGCTGCCGCATTGCGTGGGTTCGCCAGCGGCGATTCACCAGCCTTTTCCCGCTGGCGGTTTACCCGAACGAAGGAATCGTACGGCATGTACACTTCGCCGCGAACCTCGATCACGGCCGGATGTCCCGATCCTTTGAGCGCCAGCGGGACATCGGGGATGGTCTTGAGATTGGCGGTGATGTCCTCGCCGATCACGCCGTTGCCCCGCGAGGCGCCCATCGAGAGACGACCACGCTCGTACGTGAGGCTCACGGCCGCCCCATCGATCTTCACTTCGGTGGTATAACCGGCGCTCAGGACCTCAGCGACGAGTCGCGCATTTCGCTGTTCCCAGGCGGCCAGCTCCTCGGCTGAGAACGCGTTGGCCAGCGACAGCATGGGGCGGCGATGACGGTACTTGGCGAGCGCGCTTGCCGGCGGAGCGCCGACGCGCTGGGTGGGGCTGTCCGGGGTGAGGAGTTCAGGGTGCTCCGCTTCGAGCGACTGCAGCTCGCGAAACAGGCGGTCGTACTCGGCGTCGGAAATCTCCGGCGCGTCGAGTGTGTAGTACGCATGATTGGCCCGTTCGAGCTGGCTGCGGAGCGCCTCCACTCGCGCGGCGAGCTCGGTGGAGACACCGACGGTCACCGCGCCGCGGCCTCCTGGGACAGAACCGTCATTGCGACGCCGACCAGCCGATCCACTTCCGCCGTACTGGAGCGCGCCAGCGCTCCCTCGCCCCAGGGCTCTTCCTTCGCAGCGAACGAATCGAGCAGGCGCCGCAGGAATCCCACCAGCGCCGCCCGTTCGCGGTCCGCCGCCCGCCCCGCCGGATCCTCTCCGCGACGGAGCTGAAGCCGCTCGAAGCGGTGGGCGTTTCGCAATGCCTTCGCTGTGAGACTCGCGACCACCTGGCAGAAGCGCACGTCGGCCTCGGTGAATGCGGGTCCGTCGCGGAAGGTGCGCAGGAAAATCGCCCCGATCGGCGCGCTCCTCCACGTGATCGGAATGACGGTGATGTTCTTGACGCGACGGGACGCAAGGGCATCCTGCGCGTGGCGCAGCCCCGGATCGCCGACCACGTCGGGAATGAACACCGTCTGTCCGGTTTCCAACGCGCGCCGCAGCTCGGGATAGCGAGCCAGGTCCACCACGTAATTCCGGATGCTGGGGTCTTCGTAGCTTGCCACCAGCCGAACCGTTTCGCCGCCTCGTTCGGCCAGGAAGATCGAACAGCGGTCCAGCCCGAACGCCTCGCCCAATCGACGGGTGACAGCCTGGACCACATCTACGAAGTGGAGCGAGCCCGCGATCTCCTGGAGGATCTCGACCACCGCCAAGAGATGCCGCTTCTCCTGCTCCAGTGTCTCGATTCGGGCTTGCAGGCGCTCAGGGTCGTCGGCGACCGGGGCTGAGGTCATCAGGACCACCGTTGGAAGAGGTGAGTTTATCGTACGATTATAAGGGTTCTCCCGGGGGCAGCGGAACCGTGTTTGGCTCCTTCAGTTGCCTTTGCAAATTCGCGACATGTCCAGAAGGTTGACGACGCCCCTCTACCGAGTAACGTAGGTCGGTCAGGAGGAGGTGTTCCGATGTCCGACGTGAACGAGCTCGGAACTTCGCCGGAGTCTGAGTCCGGTGGCCGGGCTTTCGGGGGCACGACATTCGTAGCCGGTATCATTGTGGGAGCATTCGTAGGGGCGTGCATTGCGTTGCTGGTGGCCCCTAATCGCGGAGCGGTCTCGCGCCGGCGACTCGGCCGCCGCGCCCGGGAATGGTTCGAGCGCGCCGGTGAAGGATTGCGGGAAGAGATGGGCAATGCGTCCGATCGGGCGCGCCGCCGCTTGGCGCGGCGCCGGCGTCGCTGGCAAGCCAGACTCGACCGGCTGACGGCGGATGCCGGGGAAAGCTACGCCGACCCGATGTAAGGGTTCAGGAAGTGTCCTGCTTGTTCGCGATCCGCTGCATCAGTAGCGCAGCCTGTTGCTTGTATCGCGGGTCCTCGAAGTCGCGCACCGGCAGGGTCTCCACCGCATTGAGCTGGCGCCGGGCGTCGGCGTAGCGCTTCCGGTCGATGTAGACCTTGGCGAGGTCCAGTCGGTGGGTGATGCGGGTGGAGTCAAGCTGGACCGCTCGCTCCATGTTGGAGATGGCGGCGTCCCACGAGGCGTTGCTTAAGACGTCGCCGCCCAGAAACTGGCGCGCGAAGAAACGGCTGAAGCCTGAAAGCCGCATCACTTCGGCGTTCCAGCGACCCAACACGTGGTAGGCTCCGTCGTGCTTCGGGTTCAGCTCGATGGCGCGCAGGGCCTCGTTGCGAACCTCGCCGCCGAGTCTGATCCGCTCCTTTTTCCCCTTGGTCAGCGCGATCTGGCCGATGGCACGTGCAAGCAGGAAGTGCCCGTCCGCGCCGAGACTGTCGGTCGCCACGGCTCGGCGGGCAAGGCGTTCCGCCTGCACAAAGAGTGAATCCCGCTCCGGGCTCCTGATGGAATCAGGAGTCTCCGAGCCCAGCGTGATGAGGGTGAGCGCCAATCGCCAGTTCGCCTCGTAGTTGGTCGAATCGATGGCCAACGCGCTCTCAAACTGTCGTCGAGCGAGCTCCGGCTGGCGGGCATTGAAGTCCCGCACCCCTTCGGCGATTGCCGCGGCGGGATTGGACGGGGCGAGGGCGGTCTCCGTGCCCGACGGGATCGATTGGGCCGACAGGAGGCCCATGGTCGTCGCGGCCAGCACGGCGGCCGAAAGCAGGGTCTTCATACAGTCGAATCCTAAACCGACGGCTCCATCGGGGCCGAGCCTCATGGTTCCTTCGTTAATTAGGCGGAAGCGCGACGGCGGCTCGCTCGAGCCTGACGAATGGCGCGCTCTGGTAGACGGCTACGTCGCCGGTCGCATCCCCGATTACCAGGTGTCCGCTCTGCTCATGGCGGTAGTCTGGAGAGGCCTGTCCGCCGACGAGCTCGCAGCTCTTGCCGACGCAATGATCGCCTCGGGCGACCGGCTTCACCCTGGACGGCTCGGCCGGCCCGTGCTCGACAAGCATTCGACCGGAGGGGTCGGTGACAAGGTTTCGTTGCTGCTGGTCCCAATGGTGGCGAGCTGCGGCGTGGCCGTGCCCATGATGTCGGGTCGCGGGCTTGGCCACACAGGAGGCACTGCCGACAAGCTCGAGTCCATCCCGGGATTTCGTACCGGACTTTCGCTGCGGGAGACGGAGGCGCAGCTCTCGCGAATCGGCTGTGCCATGATCACGCAGACGACTGAGATTGTCCCGGCGGATCGCAAGCTGTACGCCCTACGAGACGTCACCGGCACGGTCGAGTCGATACCGCTCCTTGCAACCAGCATCATGTCGAAGAAGCTGGCCGAGAGCCTGGACGGGCTGGTGCTCGACGTCAAAACCGGCTCCGGCTCATTTCTCCCCCAACTGGACCGTTCGCTCGAATTGGCCCGCACCATGATCGCTCTCGGGGAGACGCGAGGATGCCGGACCGTCGCACTTCTCACCGCCATGGACCGGCCGTTGGGCCGAGCCTGCGGGAATGCGCTGGAGGTCGAGGAGGCACTCCAGGGCCTCGCGGGCGAGGGGCCCGAAGATCTGATGGAGGTGACCTATGCGCTGGGCTCGGAAATGCTGGTTCTCGCCGGAGTCGAGCCCGATCCGGCGGCGGCGCGCCGCTCGCTCGAATCCGCCGTCAGCTCGGGCCGGGCATTGGAGATGCTTGGTAAGATTATCGAGGCCCAGGGGGGTGACCCCGCCGTGATCGAAGACCCGGGAATTCTTCCTCAGGCGGATGCGGTCGAGGTGTTCCGGGCCCCCGTCGGCGGCACGGTCGCCGAGGTCAATCCGTACACGATCGGGATGGCTATCATCGAACTGGGCGGCGGGCGACAGATCATGTCCGATCCGATCGATCACGGGGTGGGATTCGTGATCACCGTTAAGCCGGGCGACGAGGTCACTGCACGTCAGCCACTGGCGTCAGTGTTCGCCCGCGATGATGCCGGTATCAGCCTCGGCCTCGACGCGTTGCGCCGTGCGATCGTCATTGGAGATGAAGGACGTCTGTTGCCACTGATCTCGCATCGCGTCACCGCCGCGGGCACCCAGGTTCTCTGAACCGATGCCACTCGTTTCCGCGCCAGTTGGCAGTCTCGCCATTGCAGCTCTCGCGGTTGCGGCGCTGGTCTCGTGGCTCTTGCGGGCTCGGCGGCATCCCGGCCCGCGGCTCGTGGGGCGGAAGCCGCTCATCGACTGGGCCCTGCTGCACAAGGCGGAGCGGGAAGTGCGGAGTCGGGTGGGTGATTACGTGTCGAGTCGCACCAGTTCGGGTCTTATGTCAGCCACCGACGCGCAGCCCGAGAGGCCCGCGGTAAGGTCGAAGTCCGCCAGGAAATTGAGCAGGACCTCGCGCACACCTGCCTCTCCCCCCACCGCGAGTCCCCAGGCGTAGAGTCGTCCCAGCAGAATTGCGCTGGCGCCCAGCGCGAGAGCCTTGACGGCGTCGGCGCCGCGGCGGAACCCGCCATCCACCAGTACCGGAACACGTCCCGCGACTCGTTCGACCACACGCGGCAGTGCATCCATGGTCGCTATCGCGCCGTCAACTTGTCGGCCACCGTGGTTCGATACCACGATCCCACTTGCCCCCGCGTCGAGCGCCTGCGCCGCGTCATCCGGGTGCAGAATGCCTTTGACGAGAATAGGCAGGTGGGTATGCCGGCGGAGTCCGCGAAGGTCGTCCCAGGTGAGCGCCGCGTTTCCGAAGACTTCGACGAATCGGCGGATCGCCGCGGCGGGATCCTGCGCCGGTGAGCACTCGAGCTTGGCGCAGAATGCCGGATCGCTGAGATAGTTGGCCATACCGTGGCCGTGCAGGAATGGCGTATAGGCATTGGAAAGGTCCCGCTCGCGCCAGGCCAGGATGGGGCAGTCGACCGTTACCACGACCGCGCTGAACCCGGCCTGCTCCGCCCGGTTCACGAAGCTCACGGCCACATCGGGATCGGCGCTCCAGTAGAGTTGGAACCAGCGGGGGGCGTTTCCCATAGCGGCGGCCACCTCTTCCAGCGCGACGGAAGAGGCGCTACTGAGAATGACCGGAATCCCCAGTGAGGAGGCAGCGCGGGCAGACGCCACCTCGCCGTCGTTATGGAAAAGGCCCTGGACACCAACTGGCGCGAGGAGAACGGGAGCCGGAAGGCGAGTGCCGAGGAGTGTGGTCTCCCACGAGCGACAGGAGAGATCCCGGAGCACCCGCGGTTCGATTCGCCAGCGTCGGAACGCCGCGAGGTTTGCTCGCATCGTGTCTTCGGCACCGGCCCCACCCGCGAGATAGCCGAACGCTTCGCGGCTCAGCATCTCGCAGGCGCGCTGCTCCAGGGCCTCGGCGGAAACCGGCACCGCGGAGCCACACTTGTAGATCTCGATTTGTCGCGCGACGCCGAAGGAGCCGGATCCCGGGGTGGACATGGGCTGCGCGGGGAGTGACCTCCGGCCGGGGCCCGCCGCTCAGCTATCCGAGCGACGCCGTCCCGCGCGGGCGCGGCGGCGGGCCGCCGCCGCCTTGAGTTGTCGAGCCTGGCTCGGCTTCAGGTAGTAGCGTTTGCGGCGAAGGTCCTGCAGCAGGCCCGACTTCTGTACCTTGCGCTTGAAGGTCTTGAGTGCCCAGTCGAGCCGATCATCGTCGTTCAGCGTCACTTCGATCATGGTCTCACCACCGTCGCTCGGGAACGAAGACGGCCGGTTCGACCCCTGTCGGACCGGCCGTCGTGGGCGAGCTGTCGTGTTACGGCCTGCGCTTCGACTGCTCAGGCTCGGCCGTCGGCAGGAAAGTACATCGCCGAAGCGGTTGCGGCCAGATGGGTCTAATGGAGCGCCAGGTTCTTCCCGAACTCCTCCAGTAGCTCGTCGTCATAGCGATCGGCCAGGCCGGCCACCTGCGCGATCAACTCCCGCAGGCCGGGCTCATCGAGATCCTGGGCAAAGCGCCCCGCGCCGAGCCAGATCTTCCCCCGGCTGTCGAGAGAAAATGAGGCGAACGAGCCGAGCTCGTGATTCAGTTCGAGCAGCCGGCGAAACAAAGGTTCGGCGCCGTTGTCCGGCACCCGCAGGATGGGAAAGGTCACATGAACGATGCTGTCCGGCTCGGCATCGCCCTCGTCAGGCACGATCAGCGCAACGTACCCCAACGCGGTACCACGAAAGATGGCCCACGCATCGGGCCCGAGCACGGATACCCGCGAATCGCCGCCGAGTGCGTCGATGGCAGCGGGAATTGCGGTACGTAGAGCTTCTACTTCCATGATTCAGACGTCCAGATTGCTGACGTACTTGGCATTGCGCTCGATGAACTGACGGCGCGGCTCGACCTCGTCGCCCATGAGCTCGTCAAAGAGCTGTGACGCAACTTGCGCGTCCTCCATCTCGACCCGGAGAATCGTTCGGGTAGCCGGGTCCATCGTGGTCTTCCAGAGCTGATCCGGGTTCATCTCGCCCAGGCCCTTGTAACGCTGGATATTGACCGACCCCTTGCCATCGCCGTTCAGCCGCTTGCTGTACTCGTCTCGCTCGGCCTCACTGTAGGCGTAGAACTCTTCCCTCCCTTTGGCGACCCGGTACAGGGGCGGCTGGGCTATGTAGACATACCCCGCCTCGATCAGGCTCTGCATCTGGCGGAAGAAGAAGGTGAGCAGGAGCGTCCGGATGTGCGCCCCGTCCACGTCCGCGTCGGTCATGAGGATGATCTTGTGATAGCGTGCTTCGTCGAGCTTGAAGTCGTCGCGCACACCGGTCCCGATGGCCGTGATCATCGCCCGGATCTCTTCGTTGCTCAGAATCTTGTCGATCCGGGCTTTTTCGACGTTCAGAATCTTGCCCCGGAGTGGCAGGATTGCCTGGAACTGGCGGTTTCTGCCCTGCTTGGCGCTGCCGCCGGCCGAGTCACCCTCGACCAGATATAACTCGGTCATGGCCGGGTCGCTGATCGAGCAGTCCGCCAACTTGCCCGGTAAGACCGCGTTCTCTAATCCCGACTTCTTGCGGACCAGATCGCGCGCCTTGCGGGCTGCCTCGCGGGCCCGGGCTGCGCTGACCGCCTTCTCGATGATGGCCCGCGCGACTGGCGGGTGCTCGTCCAGCCAGGTCCCCAGATGCTCGTTCACGACCTGTTTGACAATGCCCTCCACCTCGGAATTACCCAGCTTGGTTTTGGTTTGACCCTCGAACTGCGGCTCCTTCACTTTGACGTGGAGCACGCAGGTGAGGCCCTCACGGATATCCTCCCCGGAGAGCGTAAAGTCTTCTTTCTTGAGGAAGTCGCGCTTTCGCGCGATATCGTTGATGGTGCGGGTCAGGGCCGACTTGAATCCGGTGAGATGCGTGCCGCCTTCGTGGGTATTGATGTTGTTCACGAAGGTGAAGGTGTTCTCGTTGTACCCGTCCTCGTACTGCAAGGCCACGTCGATGTCCACGTCGTCCTTCACCGCATTGAACGAGATCGGCTTAGGATGGATGGGCTTCCGGTTGCGGTTGAGCCATTCCACGAACTGGATCAGTCCGCCCTTGGCGTAGAAGGTCTCGCTCTTACCGTCCTCGCGCTCGTCCTTGAGCGTGATGGTGACGCCCTTGTTCAGAAAGGCGAGCTGCCGAAGCCGATCGGCCAGCGTGGTATAGTGGAACTCGAGCACCTCGAAAATTTCCGGATCCGGCTTGAACCGGATGATCGTACCGGTACCGCGAGCCTTGCCGAGCGTGTTGAGCTTCTTCACCGTCTTGCCGCGGACGAACGCCATGTGGTACCGGTTTCCGTCCCGGTCCACCAGGACCTCGAGCCGCTCGGACAGTGCGTTGACGACGGACACGCCGACGCCGTGAAGCCCGCCGGACACCTTGTAGGTGTTCTTGTCGAACTTGCCGCCGGCGTGGAGCAGGGTGAGTGCGACTTCGACCGCGGGCATCTTTTCGGTGGGGTGAACGTCCACCGGAATGCCGCGCCCGTTATCGGCGACGGTGACCGAGTTGTCCGGGTGAATGGTGACGTTGATCGCGTCGCAGAAGCCGGCGAGCGCTTCGTCGATCGAGTTGTCCACCACTTCGTAGACCAGATGGTGCAGGCCGGTTTCGCCGGTCGATCCGATGTACATGCCCGGCCGCCTGCGGACCGCCTCGAGGCCTTTGAGAACGCTGATGGAGGCGGCGTCGTAGGCTTTGGCCGAGTCGCTCGTGGTGATCTCTCGCTTTGCCATGTCCCTCGCTGCTCGTTAGGGCTCGGGCCGGTCGAGCGGGCCGGGTACCCAGCGAATTTCCTTGACCCGTCCCATCCGTCCCTGGTTGATGCGCGCCAGAATGCGCGGAGTCATGAGTCCAAGCTCCGTAGCCCACGGCGCGCTCGCTACGTGAACTCGCATCACACCGTCCGGGGTCACGTATTGCGGCGCCGTGACCACGGCAATCTGAGGCCCGACCAACTCCGCCCACTCCTCGATGATGGATGCCTGCTGGAGCCGCTTCTTGAGCCCTGCGGTCCGCAGATATCCGTCGAGTGCATCTTTGAGAGGTGTAGGGTCGGTATTTGCCATGGTTAGCTATCAGCTATCAGTCGAGAGCTGGCCGTTTCTCATGTGCCATTGCGGCAAATCCAGCTTCCTGGGCAGCTCGTCCGGCCGCGGAGCGGTTATGAATACTTGGCACTCGGGCTCCTGGGCGAGGCGATCTGCAAATCGTCGTTGACGCTCGCCGTCCAGTTCCGCAAACACATCGTCCAGCAACAGCGCCGGCTGGGTTCCCCGAGTCTCAGCCAGCGTGTCCAGCTCGAGCAGCTTGAGCGCAACCGCCGCGGTCCGCTGCTGTCCGGTGGATCCCACGCTGCGCAACGGCCGGCCGCCGATCTCGAGGACCAGGTCGTCGCGGTGAGGGCCGACCGTGGAGGCTCGCCTCACTTGGTCTCGCGGGGCGGCGGCCTCGAGCGCAGCTGCCCAGGCCGCCGGTTCCGCCAGCTCGATTCGCCCGTGATAACGAAGGCAGACCGGCTCGGCTTCCCCCAGAATATCCAACTCTTTGGCGAACCCCGCCGCGGCCCCCTCCACCCACCGCAGTCGCCTCGCGGCCACATAGGCACCGCTCTCGGCCATCACTCGGTCGAACGCCCTGGCAAGCTCGGGCCGCTCGCTGCGCAACGCGCCATTCCGCTGCGCCAACGCCGCGCGATACTGGACCAGCGCTCGGTAGTATCGGCGATCGGCCAGCGCCAGCAGCCGATCGAGAAAGCGCCGCCGCTCCGCAGCCGGACCTGCCGCAAGCCCTACATCGACCGGAAGAAAGACGATCGCCAGCCAATGTCCGATCGCATCCGCCAGACGGGAGATCTCTTCTCCACTGACCGCGATCCGCTTCCGCCGACTGGCATACGTGGCGACCACCTTCGCAGGGTCTGCGGAGTCGGCAATGGAAGCCTCGACCTGAAATCCCGGCCCGCCGAACCTGGCCACCTCCTGGTCAGGCGCCCCCCGGAGCGAGCGAAACAGCACCGGGTAGTACAGCGCTTCCAGCAGATTGGTCTTGCCGTGGCCGTTGGCCCCGAGAATTGCCGCCCCGCGCGGCGGGAGGTCGCAATCCAGGTCGATGAGATTGCGAAATCCCCGGGCTACCAGGCGTTCGAGCCTCACCGAGATTCCCCGTCTTATAACCGCGAAAAATAGCCGATCCGACAACGGAATTGGAGCCTCGTGGTCGCCCCTGCCGAGCATGCCTGTTAGCTTGACGGCACTTTCCCGTCCTCGATTCGGTCGCGGCCGCGAGTGCTCAACCCTTCTGTCGCAGGCCGGGCGACGGGTCAAACGCAATCAAGGACAGTTCGCAATGCGTCCCGGCCCTATCCCGCTTGCGTTGGCCACCCTGCTGCTCGGCGCGTCGTCCCCCCTGTCGCCCCCAGATCCAGCCGCGCAGCTGAAAACAGTGGCCGACGGGTACCTCGCGGCACGGCTCGCCGCGTTTCCCGAGATCGCGACACAGTTTGGCATCCCGAACTCGCGCCATGACCGGCTGCGCGACGTTACTGCGGCAGGAGAGCAGGCCTGGCACAAACAGGAAGATCACTGGTTGTTCGAGCTGCGACGCATCGATGCGAACGCTCTGCGTGGGCGCCCCGAGTGGCTTACCTATGGCCTGCTGCGGGAAGAGCTGGAGGCCAGCAAGGGCATGCGGGTCTGCCGCAATCGGCTGTGGACGGTGCACCCGCTGACCGGCTGGCAGGCCACCTACGCCGCGCTCGCTCAGCAACAGCCGGTCGGGACTGCCGACCTTCGGGCGCAGGCACTGGCCCGCTGGCGCAAGCTGCCCAAGCTGGTGAACGGTGAGATCGCAAATCTGCGCGAAGGCCTCAAGCTGGGGTACAGCGAACCGGCAGTGAACGTGCGCCGCATCATCGACGGCATGGACAAGCTTCTCTCCACGGTTCCGACGGAGTCACCCTTCTACAATCCGGCCACCCGCGACTCAACCCCCGAGTTCCAGGCGGCTCTGAGCAAGCTCGTTGCCGATTCGCTGATGCCCACCATGCGTCGGTACCGCGCGTTTCTGAACGATGAGTATCTGCCCAAGGCACGTGCGTCGATCGGAATCGACGCCAATCCCAATGGAGCCGCCTGTTATCGCGCGGCCATTCGCCGATTCACCACACTCGATCTGAGCGGCGACGAGATTCATCAGATCGGGTTGCGCGAGATCGCTGCCGCGGAGTCGAGCGCGGCGGTTCTGGCCGAGCGGTCCTTCGGCAGCAAAGACTACAGGGCCGTGAAGCGGCGACTCCAGGCGGACTCGTCACAGACCTTGGGCGCGCGTGACAACGTCATTCCCGTGATCGACAGCGTCCTCGAGCGGGCCTGGGCTGCGGCGCCGAAGTGGTTCGGTATCGTGCCCCGAAGCAGGCTCGCGGTCGAACCCTTCCCGGCCTTCCAGGAGCCGTCAGTGCCGATGGGCCAGTACTTGCGCGCTGCTCTGGATGGCAGCCGGCCGGGGATCTATCGGGTCAACCTCTACCTGGCCACCAAGCCGGGCGCCCGGCTCGAGATCGACCGGCTGACCTTTCACGAAGGCGTGCCTGGTCATCATTTCCAGCTCGCGATCGCGCAGGAGCGGGAAGGGGTGCATCCAGTGACCCGCTACCTATCGAATTCCGCGTTTGTCGAGGGCTGGGGGATCTACTCCGAGCGGCTGGCCGACGAGATGGGACTCTACACCTCGGATGCCGAACGCCTGGCCGACCTGGAGGGAATGATCTACGCGTTCGCCACGCTCGTGATGGAAACCGGTATGCACACCAAGGGCTGGACCCGGGAACAGGCGATTGCGTACGAGCTGGAGCACACGACTCGATCGGAAGAGCAGGCGGCGCTCGATGTCGATCGCCGGATCGGTTGGCCAGGGCAGGGCTTGTCCTACACCATTGGCTATCTCGAGATCCGGCGGCTACGCGCGCTGGCTCAGAAGGAGCAAGGCAGTCACTTCGACGTTCGAGCCTTCCATGATCGCGTGCTGGAGGACGGAAGCGTCACGCTCGGCATGCTGCGGGAAAAGCTCGAGCGGTGGGCGCGGACCGGTCCACCCACCTGAGTCCGAGCCCGATTCTCACCGACCCGTGAACTCCGGCTTCCGCTTGGCGAGGAACGCCGAGGTGCCTTCGCGCATGTCGGCGGTGGATGACAACAGGCCGAAGTGATTGGCCTCGAGCAGCAGAGCCTCCTCAACAGTGAGATCCAACCCGGTCTCGACCGCCTCGAGCACCAGCCGCACCGCGATGGGTCCTTGCTCGAGGATCGTCTTGAGCAGCTGCTCGCTCTCGGGTAGGACCCGCTCGGCCGCCACGACCCGATTCACCAGACCGATCCGATAGGCTTCCTGCGCATCGATCGTTGCGCCGGTGAGCAGTAGCTCGAGGGCGCGGCCCTTGCCAACCAGGCGGGGCAGGCGCACCGTGCCGCCGTATCCGGGTCCGAGGCCGAGTTTCACCTCCGGCTGGCCAAACTTCGCGCTTTCGCTCGCCACGCGGAGATGACATGCCATCGCCAGCTCGCAGCCGCCGCCCAGCGCGAATCCGTTGACCGCCGCGATAACCGGTTTGCCGCAGCGCTCGAATCGCCGCATCATGCGCTGCCCGGCGACCGAGCGTTCCTTGGCTTCCATCGGTCCCTGCTTCACCAGCTCGGAGATGTCCGCGCCCGCCGCAAATGCTTTCGGACCGGCGCCCGTCAGAATGACACCCCGGACGCCGGCGTCCGCCTCGATATGCCCGACGGCGTCGGCCAGCTCACCTATTACGGTCGCGCTCAGCGCGTTCAGCTTGTCGGGTCGGTTGATGGTGACGCGTGCGATGCCGTCGTGGACGTCGTAGAGCAGAGAAGTGAAGGACATGGGC
>JBKPOS010000140.1:0-14072 GCA_046733215.1 Gemmatimonadota bacterium | reverse complement strand
GAGGTCGAGGGCACGTAGGTGGCGTCGGCCACGAGTGCACGAAGGTGGGGTGGCGCAACCACCACTTCCGGTCCCGCAGGAACGGTGATGCCAGCTTCGCCAACCAGATTGCGTACCCGCTCGAGCTCAGTACTTATCGTCGGAGCCGCGGCTACAGTGGTTTCTCGGGCTGTCCGCACCAGCTCACGCCACTCTGCGCCGTGCGCTTCGGCGATCAACGCTGCTTCGGTGTCCTCGAGCAGGTGCCCTGCGTAGCGCCACAGCTCGGCCGGACCCTCCCGAACGGAATGGCGGTGGTGAATCCGTCGCTCGAATCGCGCTTCGCCCAGTACTGCATTGGCGAGCAGCGGCTCCGGTTCGACATCTGAGCGAAGCCAATGGCCGAAGGCGGTGAGCGATCGCAGCGCTTCGGTTACCAATGCATTGATCCCATCGGGCGCGACGACGGCAGCCGATGCGTCGTTCTCCTCGGAACGCTTCCCCGGCGAAGGCGCCCGTTCGGCTACCGCCGTCGCAGCGTGGACCAGCAGCTCTCCTACGCCGCCGAGCTGCGCCAGTGCAGCGTCAATCAGCGGGTGAAACGGCCGACGGAGTGCCGTGCGCGCGGTATCGAGAAAGGAAGGAATGCGGGCCATGCAATCGGCCAGGCCATCGGTTCCATCGGAGCCAACCGGCCTCCCGTTCCAGGGATGGAGAAAGGAGGCCAGGGTCCGAGCGAGGTGATCGATCCAGAAGTGGGGATTTCGAACGGGGGCCCGGTCCTCTTCCAGCTGGGCCAGAGAAATCCGAACGTCGTCGAGCAGCGCGGTCCGGTCGATCTCGTCGGCGAGCGCTTCGACCTCGAGCTCCTCGATTGCCGACGCGGTGGCTCGAAGTGCGGCGGCGTGCTCCCGGACGGCCTCACGATCGAAGCGACCCAAATGGGTGACCCCGGAAACGAACCCGGCGGCGTTCGCCGCCGCCGGATCGAGATGCTGAAGCAAATCTCCGTACGACTCGCACAATCGGTCCAGCTCACGCATCAGGAAGACGGCCTTGCCGTAACCTCGGAGTGATCGCCCAGAGTGGCGCTCCCCTTGAGCCCTTCGACCAGCACGCTGTTGCCGATGAGCGCACCGTCCAGGCTTACGTTGCGGAGCGTTGTATCGCGTCCCACGATGGCATTTGCGAGCGTGCTGTCCATCACGCTGGTTCCTCGCTCCAGCGAAACATTGGGACCAACGGTGCTCCGCTCGATCTTGACGTCGTCCTCGATGTAGACCGGCTCCCGAATAGTCACCCCTGGAAACGAGGCGCCGCGGGCCGCACCGTTACTAAGGAGGATCGAGTTGGTCTCGAGCAGCGTGTCCAGGTTACCACAGTCATACCAGCCACCCACTTCAGCAGTGAAGATCCGCTTTCCACGCTCGATCATCCACTGGAAAGCATCCGTGAGGTAATACTCTCCCCTGTTGGGCGCGCTGGAGAGAACGTAATCAATGCCCTGCCAGAGACTATCCACCGCGCGGATGTAGTACAATCCGATGTTGGCCAGGCGTGAGATCGGTTCTCTTGGCTTCTCCACGATCCTGCTCATGAACCCTTGCGAGTCGGTCACCACGACGCCGAACCGCTGATAATCCTCGACCTCTTTGGCCCAGATGATTCCGTCGGCGTCCACTCGATTGATCAAAGTCAGGTCGGCTTCGAACACCGTATCGACGAAGACGATCAGCACTGGCCCGTGCACGAACGGCCGAGCCAGGTTGACTGCGCCGGCGGTCCCGTCCTGCACCTTCTGCTCGATGTAGCGGGACGGGTAGGGGTAGCGTGATCGAGTGTACTCCTCGACCTGCTCCTTGAGGTGTCCGGTGATGAAAATCAGCTCTTCCACCTGCAGGCCTTCGAGCCGGTCCATCACCCAGTCCATCACCGGCCGGCCCGCGACCTTGAGCAGCGGTTTCGGGACGAGATGAGTGTGCGGGCGAAGTCGAGTGCCTTTGCCCGCGAGCGGAATGATCACTTGCATGGGTCGGACCCTCGGCCGTACCGGTCTTCCAGGCGAACCAGATCGTCCAGGTGAGGCGTGGACGCCTCCAGCACGTCGCTGTCCTGTACCGCCTCTATCTGATGGATCAACTTGGGAGGGATGTGCACCGTCTCCCCGGCTCGAAACGGTCGCGACACCAGCTGCTCGCCTTCCTTGGTTCGCAGCACCAGCTCGCCTCGCAGAACGTGCATGGTCTCGTCTTTGAAGTTGTGGTATTGCAGGCTCAGAATATGGCCAGCCTTCACGTGCAGCACCTTGCCGACGTACTTGTCGGTGCGTGCCCACACCAGCTCATACCCCCACGGTTTCTCCACCCGGTACGGCACCTCGGCCATCAACCCTCCGCGTAGTGCAGCGTGAATGCCTTGGGGCGCGCGATGCAGTCGCGCACGCACATCCCACAGCCGACGCATCCTTCTCGCCTTAGCGACGGATGCCCGGTTCCATCGATCACGAGCGCGTTCTCTCCAACCGGACAGATATCCACGCATACCCGGCACTCGGTTCCCTGGAACGTGACGCAGTTCTCGGGAAGAAATTCGAGCTCGGCCAGCCGGTAGCCGTCCCAACCGCGGGTGGGCACACTCAGCGCGCCGGTGGGGCACGCCCGGGCGCAGGGCATGTCCGTGCACACTACGCAGGGCTGGTGCTCCGGATCGAGGAACGGTGTGCCGGCTGCGAGTCCACCGGCGGTACCCGCCGTCCGTATTGCATGAACAGGGCATGCAGTAACACACGCCCCGCAGCGGGTGCATGCGGTCAGGAAGCCGACTTCGGGCAGCGCGCCGGGCGGTCGCACGTAACGCTGCTGAATGATCTTCCGCTCCGTCTCCGCGACCAGCCGCTCGAGCCATTCCCCGAACACGGATTGCAACAGGTCCCGGCGATCGGAGTTGGCGGGCAGCATCGGTGACATCACGGGAAAGCGTGGGGCGAAAGATAGGCAGGGAACGGCCGGTCGCGCAGTGAGCCTGGCCGTGGCGGATTCCATGAGCGAATCCGCTACGGACCGCACACCCGCGATGGCATAGCGACGGGCCGTCGCACTCATGATCCGCCATGCCAGGTGTGTACGCAAAGTTGCGGGTTCACCTGATCTGGGGAACGCGAAAGCGCCGGCCCTGGCTCGACCCTGAATGGCGCGGACGCTTGTTCGCCCGAATGGACGGTCTCGCCGCAGCCATCGGTGCTCGGCTAGTCTCGGCCGGTGCGGGCCGGGATCACGTTCATCTCTATCTCGAGCTGCCGGCCACTCTGGCGCTTGCCCCAGTCGTGGAAGCCGTGAAGAGCGGCAGCGCCCGCTGGATCCGGCGCACCTTTGGCCATAGGAATGGATTCGATTGGCAGGCCGGGTACGCCGCGTTCAGCGTAACCCCGCATGACGACGCCCACTTGCTCGACGACTTGCGCCACCAGGACGTGCGTCATCGCGATCGCGACTTCGCTCGGGAATACCTGGCTCTACTCGAGCTGCACCAGATTCCCTACGAGCTGCACGACGCGCTCGACTGATCGTCAAGGGTCGCAAGAACGCAAATGGGCCCCCCTCGAGAGCGGGGCCCATTCGAGTTCACCGGTTCCTAGCGAGAGAGCAAGTGCCTCCGAAGCCTGGTCATGCGGCGGCGAACTGAACCGTCATACACGCGCTCACCAACCCGGACCACCGCCCCGCCAAGGAGCTGCGGATCCGCGCTGAATGTGGCGATTACCTGTTTGCCGAATGCCTTTGACAGCCCCGCCTCGATGCTTCGGCGCAACGCCTCGTCCGGTGTCCGCACCAACATCACACCGGCGCGCAGGCGGTTGAACTTGATATCGAGCAGTGCCGCGTACGCGTTGGCAATTTCCCGCAGCAGCTGACCGCGTCCGCGGCGCACCACTGCCTGGAGGAACAGCACGAACTGCTTGGGTGCCTCCTTGAGACCGGCTCCCAGCAATCGGCTCTTCTCGGCCTTGGGAACCCGGGGCGACATGAGCATGTCCCTGATCGCCGGTGTCGACTCGACCACACCGGCCACCGCGTCGATCAGCCCGGCATAGAGCTCAGTCTTTCCCGTCCGCTCTCCGAGCTCGAACAGCGTTTCCGCGTAGTTGCGGGCCACCGTCTCCGATCTCACCGGCGCGGCTCCAGGGTCGCCAGGTAGGAATCGACCAACTTGCGGTCGCTGTCAGTGCTAAGTCGTTCGCCGATCAGCTTCGATGCGGCAGCGAGAGAGATATCCACCGCCTCGCGCCGCAGCTCCACCAGCGCCCGTTCCCGCTCAGCCGTGATCTCCCGGCGCGCGCGCTCCAGGAGATCTTCCTGCTCCTGTTTGGTCTTTTGCAGCGCGAGCGCCCGCTCCTTTTCGGCAGCGGCGCGTGCCTCGGCCAGAAGACCGCTGGCCTGGGTCCGCGTGTCGAGCAGCAGCTTCTTGTGCTCCTCCAGCAACCGAGCCGATTCCGCCCGATTGCGCTCAGCCTCGGCGAGCTGCTCCTCCAACCGCTTTTCTCGCGCCTCCACCGCGCCCAGCAGGGCGGGCCAGGCAAAGCGCTTCAAAACAAGGAAGAGCAGGGCAAAAACGACCAGGGTCCAGATCATGAGCCCGCCGTTCACTACCAGCGGGCCGCTGGCGCCCCCCTCCTCGGCGACTGCCGGGACGGCGGCGAATAGCGCCGCCCCGACCCCAAGCCAGAACGCTCTCTTCATACCGGCATCCTCAGAACGTAATCTTGCCCTGCATCAGCAGCGCGATAACCGCGACGAACAGGGCGACGCCTTCGATCAGCGCGGCGAAGATCAGACCCGCCGTCTGGATTCGCGCGCTGTTCTCCGGCTGTCGGGCCATTCCTTCGGCCGCGGAGCCACCGATGCGACCGATCCCGACACCGGCGCCAAGTACGGCGAGACCGGCGCCCAATCCGGCGCCGATAAGGCCGTAACCTTTGCCGGCCGTGGCAGCCGCCGCGTCCTGCAGCAAGGCGAGCATGTGCAACATGTCAGACTCCATGGTAAACAGGAGATCCGTTGTAGCCGCGCCCGCCGCACGTGAGCCGATTCTCCCAGACCGGCTTCGCCGCGGTGACCCGCCAACGCCCTCGGCTTATGCAGAGCCGCGAGCAGCGGATATCGTCCGCCATTCGGCGGACTACATTGCCGGAACTGCGCGAGCGCTCGCAGCCCGGGTGGAGCTATCTGCATCAGAGGTATCAGCTATCAGTTGCCCTTCCACCTTCTCCCTCTTGCCCCTCTGCTCCGTTTCACCCGCCGCTCAGTGCTCCGCCCGCATCAATCCGATAAATACGGCCGTGAGCAGCGTGAACACGAATGCCTGCAGAAACGCGACGAACAGCTCGAGCAGCATCACCAGTGTTGCCATGACCGATGCAACGCCGCCCACCACGTAACTCTGAAATGTGAAGGTCAACCCGATGAGCGCCAGCACCAGCGCGTGCCCCGCCGTCATGTTCGCGAAGAGTCGGACCGCGAGAGCGAACGGCTTGGCCAGCTTTCCGATTATCTCGATCGGCGTCATCACGATTAGCATGATCGGCTTGAGAAAAGTCGGAAGCCCCGGCGGCAAGTAGAAGATCGTGCCCATGTAGCCCTTGAAGCCAAGGGACCGCATACCAGAAACCTCGATGATGACGAACGCCAATACAGCGAGGCCGCCGGTCACTGCGATGTTGCCGGTGGCGGTAGCGCCCCAGGGCAGCAGGCCAAGGAGGTTACAGGCCAGGATGAAAAAGAAGGTCGTCAGCAGATACGGCGCGTAGCCCTCACCATGCGGCCCGACGTTGGGCAGGATCACTTCCTGCCTGATCCAGAGGGCGGTCGCCTCCATAGCGCTGCCCAAGCCTTTGGGCGGGTGCCCCTTAGCTTCAGCCCGCCTGACCGATCGAGCGCTGGCAATGAAGATGATGGCGACGAGTAGGGCCGCAATTAATGCAAAGACGGCGTGCTTCGTGGGTGATACATCGATCGAAACCGAGCCGACTTCGACAGGCTTCAGTCGCGGCAGATGGAGCGCGTAGTAGTAGGGCGGCTTCCAGTACGGCAACTCGATCTCGTTCGAGTTCGCCAGGTGCCCCAGGATGTCGATTTCTTGCGGACTCTGTTTATGCGACTCTTGCGCAGCCTGGAATGCGACTTTAGGGCGGACGATCTCCTGGGCGGGGAGCCGAGCCGCCCCGAGGAGCATCAGCATGGCACTCGGCCCGATCCATTTGATCATTCGGCTCATCGGACTTCGACCCTCGAGCATTGGACCGCGACGATCCCTTCGATTGCGAGTGAGACCATCAGAAATCCGACCAGTGAGAGCAACGTGGAGGCGGGCGGCAGGCCAAGCATGGGAACCAGCACCAGGCCGGCGAGTGCGACTAGCGCGAGTCGCGCGAAGATTCCCAGCGCCCAGACACCGAGAAATCGCTCGGTCCCCAGCGAAGCCATGAGCCACCAACCAAGCGGACCTTGAATCGCGAGGGTGAGGCCCAAGGCGAGCCACCAGCCTGCTCTCCAGCTTTCCGGAACCACCAGTCCAGCGCCGCCACTCAGGGTTGCGAGCGCCGCGGTAACCGCGAGGTATCGCCGCGCTCCGTTCACCGCCGGTCCTGATTGTCCTTGTTCAAATTGCGAATCAGCGAATACAACGTCCCGCCGAACGCGAGGAAGGTGCCCAGTATCGTGAAGAGACCGCCGGTGCCCATCTTGCGGTCCGCCCATTGGCCCACCAGCACGAACAACAGGATCGTTACCGCAAACTGAATCCCCAAGGCGGCATACTTCGCCGGTCCCTGCCCTCCACCGCCAGCTTTGTTGGGGTCCGACACGGCGCTAACCTACGCGCTTGTGAAAAATTTCGCAAGCGAACAAAGGCCCTCGATCTCGTGCCGCAATGCTGGCGCCTTGGACCTGTCCCCGGATAATGTTGCAGAGTCCCGTAAGCCAAGGCGCGAATGACTGTGACGCAGGCCGTTCCCCAGGATGATGTACGCCAGCTCGAGCGGCTGGTGGATGCCGTCACCCGACTTCGCGGCCAGGTGGCGCAGCGAATCGTCGGACAGGACGACATCGTGGAGGGCATTCTCACCGCCATTCTCGCCGGTGGACACGCGCTACTCATCGGGGTGCCGGGACTGGCCAAGACACTGATGGTCCAGACCATCGCCGAAGCGCTCAGGCTTTCCTTCAACCGGGTCCAGTTTACGCCTGATCTCATGCCGAGCGACATCACCGGCACCGAGATCATCGAGGAGGATTTGACTACCGGGAAACGGGCGTTTCGCTTCGTCCACGGTCCGGTCTTCGCGAATGTCGTACTCGCCGATGAAATCAACCGCACACCACCCAAGACTCAGGCCGCGCTGCTCCAGGCAATGCAGGAGCACCAGGTGACCGCTGGGGGGACAACATACCAGCTCCCCGATCCGTTCTTCGTGCTCGCAACCCAGAACCCGATCGAGCAGGAGGGTACCTATCCGCTGCCGGAAGCGCAGCTCGATCGCTTCATGCTCGAGCTCAGGGTGAACTATCCGAGTCGACACGAAGAAGAAGCGATCGTGGAGCAGACCACGGGCGCCGTTCGTGCAAGCCTGGAGTCCGTGCTGGATGCCGAAGCGGTGCTGGCGATGCAGGCGCTGGTGCGCCGGATCCCCGTCTCTCGGAGTCTGATTCGCGCGGCCGTAAACCTCGCCCGTCTCACTCGGCCTGCCGACCCGGAAGCGCCCACTTTCATTAAGGAGTACGTCGAGTGGGGCGCCGGGCCGCGCGCCTCCCAGTACCTCGTCCTCGGCGCCAAGGCCCGCGCCGCGATCGCGGGCCGGCCCATGGCTGACCTGGACGACGTGAGGGGAGTGGCCCCCGCCGTGCTCCGCCATCGTATCGTGACCAACTTCGCGGCCGAGGCTGCCGACCGGACCAGCGCGGACCTGGTCGGGGAACTCCTCTCCGGAAAGGCCTGGTCCGCTGGCCTCTGACTTGCCCTCCTCCCCAGCGCCTGATTTCGGTCCGTAGCAGCTATCTCACGTCCCGACAACAGATTACCAGCCTGGAGAGGCCCCAGATGACTCTGATCGCCAAGCGCGTCATGGCGCTGGCCGTTGCGGTTTGCGCGACCGTATTGGCCGGCTGTGGCGGCGACCCCGTCAGCTCCGCCCCCGCAGCGATCGCTGATCCGGTGGGGCTCAACAACGACGTTGCCTCTCTCAGCACCCCACTCCAGGGCTCCGTTTTTCAGAGCTTCTCGACTCTCGGATCGACCAGCCCCATTTCGGGCCGAACGACGGCCGTGCTGGGCGCAATGACGCCGAGCCGACTGGCTCTTCTAAGTCGCCAGGGCGTTACGCCAAAGCAAGCGCTTGCGCTCAAGTCGCTGCGTCCATCGTTCGCGACGGCGCCGACCGGCGCAGGCTCGCTCATTCCGGAAACACAATGGGGCAAGGTCTACGTGTGGGACACCGGCACTCACGCGTACGTGGAAGGCAGTGCCACGGGCGGTCCCGCGACCGGCGTGCGGTTCACCCTCTATGCCATCGACCCGCTCACCAACCAGCCTGCCACGCCGCTCAATGCGATCGGCTACGTCGATCTGACCGACGAGAGTACCGATACCGATTATCGACTCGGCGTCCTGATAGCGAGTGAGACGGCGACCTACGCCGACTACCTGATCACTGCGACATCGACCCAGACCTCGTTCCAGGCAGTCGCCGCCGGCTACGTGACAGATGGTGCCCACCGGCTCGACTTCAATAACTCGGCAAGCGCAAGCTCCAACCATATCGCGGTCGATTTCGACCTCACGCTCGATCATCCCGACGTGGCGGCGCACCTGCACGCGGACCTCACGGCAGGAGATCCGACCACGGTCCTCAACCTCACGCTCAGCGTAACCCGGGGAGGCGAGATCGTGGCATTGGCCGGCACGGTGGGCTTCACGACAAATCAATCCAGCGCGAGCGCCGCGGCCAACCTCGTAGTCACGGTGAACGGGAGGCCGTTCGCAACCATCACGGGGACCGTGACGTCGAACTCGGCGGCGGGCTATACCTTCACCGGCCCCGACCGCGACCTGACCGCACAGGAGCGCAACGCCCTCAACCAGATGATGGCAGCGCCGGCAGTCCTCACGGCGGCAGCGGCGCCGATGTTCGCTCCCGCGGAGCAGCTGATCGGGAGCAGCTACTCGCTGGGCCTGTAGAGCAGGCGGGGTTGGGTGGGTCGATGGCGCGCCGGGAGTCCGGCGCGCCCTCGCGTTTCCGACCTGGCCGTCGTTACGAAGCCGTAACCCGGAGCTCAAAACCTTCTGCGCAACCTTCCCGTATGGTGGAGGCGTCTATAAGCCATGCGGCCCCGTCCCGGGGTCGACGCCATCAACAGGAAGGAGAAAGCGCGATGAGGACCATGATCGCGGCGGCCGGGCTGGCCGTCATGGCCCTGGCAGGCGCCGCCAGCAGCGCGTCGGCCCAGGATGCCGATCAGAACAAGACCCTGTTTACCGTCGTGGTCAATCAGGTGTACAACGGCGGCGATCTCGCCCTGGTAGACGATCTCGTATCGCAGAACGTGACCAACAACGGTGCACCGCTCGGGCGTGACGGTTACAAGACGCTAATCAAGGACGAGCGGGCCAAGGACCCCTCGAGGAAGCTCACGGTGAACGAGCTCGTCACCGACGGCGATCGGGTGATCGGGCGGCTGTCGTCCTCGACGGGGAGTGGAGAAATTCTGGTGTTGCGGATCCGCGATGGGCAGGTAACGGAGCAGTGGACCATGGCCGATGAGCCCGCCATGCGGAAGCAATTCGGCCTGAAGGAGAATCCGACGCCGCCAGGACCGTCGGCAAACTAGCTAGCTGATCGGTTGGACGACTGCCGTCCTCTCGGCTGGGCTGAGGGGGCGGCTGTCGGCTGTGGGCTCGTCGGCTCGAATCCAGAGCCAGAATGCCGCACCGACGAGGCCAAAGAGCGCGGTACAGATGAGGGCGGTGGGCCAGCCCAGCTCCCGCGCCGTGAGCGGAACCAGCAGCGCCCCGATTCCTCCTACGACATTTCCGCCCGTGTTCATTACGCCGCACGCCATCGAGGATTGCCGGCCGCCGACCATAGTGGCCGCGGCCCAGGCTGCCGCGTCGGTGAACTGCTCCGCCGCCAGGGACAAGGCGAGAAACGCGACCGCGGCGTAAGGGCTGGTCGCGGTCGCCGCTGCGCAGATGAACGCGCCGGCTGTCAGCAGACCCGTCATCGAGACGACTCGGCAACCGAATGTCATGCCGTGGCGCTTCGAGAGGCGGTCGCACACGGCGCCACCGGCCGTGGCGCCGACAGCCCCGCAGACCCAGGGCACCGCGGCAAAGAACCCGCCTTCCAGCAACGCGAATTTCCGCACGTCCACCAGATAGATGTACAGCCAATTGACGAAGAAGTAGAAGACATAGTTCGCGCAGAAGTAGCTGGCGGTGATCAGCAGAACGTTGCGATCGCGCAGGACCTGCTTCCAGTCATGGCCCAGGCCGGTACCGGCGGCGTTATCCGTCCGGCCGATATTGATCGAGGCGAGCTCGCGAGCGGTGATCCCCGGGTGGTCCTCGGGACGATCGCGCACGTACCACCACCAGACGGCGGCCATGACGAAGGCGAGCGGGCCGGTAACGGCGAACGACATGCGCCAGCCCACTGTCTGCACCAGCCAGGCGATGAGCGGTCCGGTGGCGGCTGTGCCCAGCGTAATGCCAGCGTTGGTCAGGCCGTTAGGAAGCGCCCAGCCGCGCGGTGGAAACCACCGCGCAATGACGTAGCCGCCGACGATCGGGAAGAGCGGTGCCTGGACCACGCCCATCGTGAATCGCAGCGCGAAAAGAACGGCGATGATGGTGAGCGTCGAAACCGCAGCAGCGCTCGGCACGATGGCGACTAGCATCGTGAGGGCGCCCCACAGGATCATGACGAGGGTGAGGCCTTTTCGTCCGCCGAGCCGGTCGCCGAACACCCCGCCCGGGAACTGGAAGATGCCGTAGCCCCAGGCGAACGCGCCTAGGACGATCCCGAGCTGTACCTGGGACAGGCCGAGGTCGCGCATCATGCTTTCCCCAGCGACGGACATGTTGGTGCGGAGGTTGTAGGCGACGCAGCTTACCAGCGCCATGAGGACCACGATCGTCCAGCGCACGTAGCTGTTGGGCCCGGGCGTTGTCGGGTCGCGGTCGGCGGCTGGCCGACGATCGGAGAGCGCCTGAGGCGCAGTGGCCACGAGGGCACCTGGGAACGGGGAGCTTCCAATCTGCTGGATGATGGACATCCCCGCTACCGCGGCCTCGGGACCGTCTAGCCGAGGTCGTGAAGACGACGCAAGTTTGACAGCCGGTTGAGGCCGGCGTCCTACTCTCGATTCACCCCCACCACAAGCCGATGGACGCGCAGCTCTTTCTCCGTACCCTGGGCGTACCGGCGCTATTCGCACCGAATGGCGATCCCATTCGGTTCCGCGTGAAGAAGCACGTGGCGCTCTTGGTGTATCTCGCGGTGGAGCAGCGAAATGCGCACCGGCGGGATCATCTGGTCAATCTGTTCTGGCCGCGTGCGTCCGCTGCAGACGGGCGTCATTCTCTCTCGACGGCATTGTCGGTCCTGCGGGCCAAGCTGGGTCGGGCAGCGGTCGAGACAACGCGTGATACCATCCGACTTGCGGCCGGCGTCGTCGCGGTCGACCTGACTCGGCTCGAGGCGGGGGAGGTGCTGGCGGACGAGACCAGGCCGGAGCTCGAGGTGGCGGCCTTTCTCGACAGCTTCGATTTGGCCGACGCAGACGAGTTCCTGCGCTGGAGCGAGCGGCAACAGGCGCGCCTCCTGCCGGCCATTCTGCGAGCCATGATCGTGCTGATCGACCGGTGCCGGCGGACCGCCGATTCACGAACCATGGAGCGGCTGGCCGATCGCATGATGGCACTGGACCCGCTCAGCGAGGATGCGATTCGGGCGAAGATGGAGTCCCGTGCATTCGACGGCGATCGGCTCACGGCGCTTCGGGTCTTCGAGGAGTGGAAGGAAGTGCTCGGCCGAGAGCTGGGCGCGGTTCCCTCCGAGCGGGTCGAAGGCATCGCGGTGCGGCTCCGCCGCCGTGGCTGGGAGCGGTCGGCGACTGATCGGATTCCGAGCGTTCGGACCGATCAGTGGCGGGGCCGCCCGTTCATCGGCCGGCAGGCGGAGTACCGAGTGCTGTACGAGGGCTGGGAGCGAACCCAGCGAGGCGAGCCGGGGCATGCGCTGGTGCGGGGGGATTCGGGTGTAGGCAAGACCACGTTGGTGGAGCGGCTTTCGACGGCTGCGGGACTCGAGGGAGCGAGCGTGAGTCGAGTGCAGTGCTACGAGCTCGAGCAGGAGATCCCCTATTCTGTAGTGAGCGGGCTGGTGGTTGGGCTGCTAGACCGGCCGGGCATCACCGCTACGTCGCCGGAGGCGTTGGCCGAGCTGGGCCGCATTGTCCCGCAGATCCGGGAGCGGTTTTCGAATCTGCCTACGCCGGTGGAGAGCCAGGGGGAAACGGTGCGGGTGCGTCTCGCGGACGCCTTCCATGAGATGATTCTCGCGCTGACCGGAGAGCATCCCGTCATTCTGGTTGTTGACGATCTCCACTTGGCTGACGACGCTAGCCTGGCAGTTCTTCACGTCGTCATGCGTCGAGCGAAGGCGCAGCCACTGATGGTTGTGTTGACCGTTCGACCAGCCGAGCTCGGCCAGTCCCCTCAAGCAGCACGCTTACTTGAAAGTCTGATTCCGCTCGGCTTTCAAGAGATGTCACTCTCGCCAATGGCGGACGTTGACGCAAGGGTATTCCTGGACTCGCTGGTCGCTTCGCTTGACAGCAAGCCCACGAGCGCGCTCAAGCGAGCCTTGTTGAAGGCAGCCGGTGGCTTCCCTATGGTGCTTGAACTGTTAATCCAGGACTGGCAGGCCAATGGGGAGCATTCATTGGCCTTGTCCCTCGGCGCTATGACCGCTGACCTAGAGGTCAGTGTAGCGCCGCCTTACGATCAGCTGCTGCAACGAACGCTACGGTCGCTCGATTCGGCTGGTCAACGAGTCCTGAGCGTAGCTGCCATCCTAGGTCCTCGCCTGAACGACCTCGACTGGTATGAGCTAGCTGATATCGGGCTCGCTGAGGCCATGGGTGGGCTAGCCAGATTACTGGCGCTGCGGGTACTGAGAGAATCGGCGAATGGCCTCGAGTTTGTTAATGAGCTAGTTCGCGCATCTGCCTACCGCGCAGTACCCTCACCCGTCCGGAGAACCCTGCATTCCCGAATTGCGGAGCGGCTTCTCGCTCTTCCTAAGGAAACTCATGAGGGCCTGGGGCTTGAGATTGCCTGGCACTGTTTCCGAGCCGGGCGTTCTGATGACGCCTTAACGCACCTCCTAGCGGGAGCCCAGGAAGCAATTCGCCGTGGCGCTCCTTACGAGGCCGAGCTGGCTTTGGCCCGGGATTCGATAAGAAAGGAGGCTCGTATTGCTCCGGATCGTGTGACTGTGCTCGTTAGAGCTCTCCAGGAACAGGGGAGGTGGACCGAATCCATTGCGGAACTAGAAGCTGGTCAGCAGGCCGGCATACTAATTGACCAAGACGAGATTTTCGTGCTGCGCGAATGGGCCCGCGAGTTTACTGAGAATCAGTCTGATGCGTATCTCGCTTCTACGTTTCAGCAGCTTGGCGAGATCATCGCCCATTCGAGGCTTGCAGCCATTCGACTGAGTGCCGCCAGGCTCGTCGCTAGCATCTGCGGGCGGGAACTCGCCACCACTGCAGCTGCACGCATGCGGCCCATCGTATTTGGCCTACCTCTTGACCAGCTCGATCAATACGGTCGGGCAGCGATTCACTTGGCGAGAGCCCAATTGTGTTATACCACAGCCGAGACTCAAGGCACTAAGCGTGAGCTTGAGTCGCTGTCGAGGTTCATAGCGCGCGATCAAGCCGATTCGTTAGCGGCCTCAAGGCAGGTGTTGCTTGCTTGTCTCGCCGTTTGGGAAGGTGCATACGAGCACGCCCTGCAGCACAACACAATCGCGCTGG
>JBKPOS010000139.1:0-10246 GCA_046733215.1 Gemmatimonadota bacterium | reverse complement strand
GCAGCCGCAGGCCGCGCAACCGCAGCCCTCATGAGCACCGACTCTCGCCGTCGCCTCGGTGCCATCACCGCCCTCGTGCTCGGCGTCTTCGTTGGGCTCACGCTGCTTCCGTTCGAGCTCACCGGACCGGTCGGCCGCTGGGTGGGGCACGCCCTCTGGCATGCATTGGGCATCGGCGCGACAGGGCTGCCGTTGCTCGGCCTGGGACTCGCGCTCGCCGGCTTCGAGCGGCTGGGGCGGCTCGACATGAAGCGGGCGGCCGTGCTGATGATCGGCCTCAGCCTGCTGGTACCGTACCTCGTCGGCGTGCTCGCGAAGGTGACCCATCTCGATCTGGTTCCGGATGTCGATCAACGGGCCCTGCCGGCTCGCATCGCCGGTCTGGTTCCCGGTATGCTGGCGGAAGTCGTTGCCGGCCGAGTGGGCGTCGCCGGCGCGGTCCTGCTCGGGTTTCTCGCGCTCTCGGCATTGACACTGGTGACATTCGCCTGGCACCCATTGCAGCGGCTGGAGGCCGGGCGCGGCGGCAAGCAACCCGACAGGGGAACGGCTGCTCGGCCCGAGGAAGCCAAAGTGGCCAAGCGTGGCGCCTCGAAGACCTCATCGCTACCCGGCTCCGCCGTAGATACGCCCGACCAGATCCAGAACGGCGCAGCGAAACCCAGTGCGGCTGCGCGTGGGGCCGGTGAGCCGGCCAAGAAGACACGCGGCAAGACTGCGAGCGTGAAGCGTGGAGCGGCGGTCAGCGAGGCACTCGGGCCAGTCTGGGAGGTCGAGCTGCTCGATCCACCGTCAGGGAAGGCGATCGACGCGGGTGAAAGCGAGCTGGACTCCCTGCAGGAACGGCTCGAGGCCACGCTGGCGGAATTCAAGGTCGAGGGCGACGTGGCGGGACGCACCACCGGTCCGGTGGTCACTCAGTACGGCGTACGCCTGCGTCCCGGAGTGAAGATGAACCGGCTGGTCGCGCTGGCCGACGATCTTGCGCTCAAGATGAGCGCCCGGTCGATCAGGGTCGCGCGCATCCCGGGGCGGGACATGGTTGGCGTCGAGGTGCCCAATCCCAAGTCGCGTGTGGTCATGCTGCGGGAGCTGCTGGAGGACGATACCTGGCAGGGCGAGGATCGCTTGCTGCCCGTGACCCTCGGCCTCGATCTCGAGGGCCGCCCGGTCATCGCCGACTTGGGGAAAATGCCGCACCTTCTGATCGCAGGCGCCACCGGCACCGGCAAATCGGTCGGCATCAACGCAATCATCACGTCATTGATCTACCAGTACCAGCACCGGGAAGATCTGCGGTTTCTGATGATCGATCCCAAAATGGTCGAGCTGTCGATGTACAAGGATCTTCCCCACTTGCGGCATCCGGTGGTGACCAACAACAGGGAAGCAGCCCGGGTGTTCAAGTGGGCGGTTAATGAGATGGAGCGGCGCTATGCCCTGCTCGAGGCCAACGGTGCCCGAAACGTGACCGAGTTCAACCGCAAGGTCATCGACGGAAAGCCGCTTCGAAATCCGGGCCCCAAGAAGACCACGCTCAGTGACCTCGCTGCCGAGGCGCCGGACACTCCACCCAAGGCATCGCAGGATGAGGCGTACACCCAGGGGAAGTTACCGCTCATCGTCGTTGTGGTAGACGAGCTCGCCGACCTGATGATGACAGTCCAGGCGGAGGTGGAAGCGCCGCTTGCCAGGCTCGCGCAGAAGGCGCGTGCCGTCGGGTTGCATCTCATCGTCGCGACGCAGCGGCCGTCGGTGAACGTCATCACCGGTCTCATCAAGGCAAACTTTCCCTGTCGCATCGCCTTTCGCGTCGCGCAGAAGATCGACAGCCGGACTATTCTCGATCAGAACGGCGCCGAGGCACTACTCGGCAAGGGCGACATGCTGTTTCTGGAACCGGGAAAGAGCGAGCCGATGCGATTGCAGGGGGCGTTCATCAGCACCGAGGAGACCGAGCGCCTCATGACGCGATATCGCGACTGGTCGCGAGAACAGGCGGAGCGCGGGGTGGGCGAAGCGATCGAGACCAATATCCTCGACGAGGTTCCCGAGACTGAAGCCGGCGGGGGCCTGGAGGATCAGTTCGACCTTTCGGAGCGCGACCCGCTGTTCAAGGAAGCCGCACTGGCCTGTGTCCAGAACCAGGGCGGTTCCACCTCGCTGCTTCAGCGGAAACTCGGGATCGGCTACGGGCGGGCTGCGCGGCTCATGGACCAGCTCGAAGAAGCCGGGATTCTCGGCCCGCAAAACGGGAGCAAGCCTCGCGACGTGCGGATCGGCATCGAGCAGGTGGAGGAGTACTGTAGCTGACCGATGGCAAGCGTGACGCTGGACGGTGTAGCCAAGACATACACAGAGCGGGGCGGGACCCACACCGCTGTGCACCGGGTCGATCTCGACATTCGGGACGGCGAGTTCGTCGTTCTGGTCGGTCCTTCCGGCTGCGGCAAGACCACCACACTGCGGATGATCGCGGGCCTGGAATCGATTTCTGAGGGAGAGCTTCGGATCGGCGGCCGCATCGTTACCCACCTACCTCCCAAAGAGCGCGACGTCGCGATGGTATTCCAGAATTACGCGCTCTATCCGCACATGTCGGTCTACGACAACCTGTCGTTCGCGCTCCGGCTTCGGCACGTCGACCAACCCGAGATCGATCGTCGGGTACGTGAAGCAGCGGGGCTGCTGGGTCTCGAGCGGCTGCTGGACCGCAAGCCACGGCAGCTCTCGGGTGGCGAGCGACAGCGGGTCGCCCTCGGCCGGGCGCTGGTGCGCAAGCCGCAGGCGTTCCTCTTCGACGAACCGCTTTCCAATCTCGACGCAAAGTTGCGGGTGCAGATGCGACGCGAGATCGCCCGGCTGCACCGTGAGCTGGGTGCGACCATGATCTACGTGACCCATGATCAGGTCGAGGCAATGACGTTGGGGGAGAGGATCGTGGTGTTGAATGCCGGGAGAGTTCAGCAGGTGGCTCCCCCCCTTGCGCTGTATGAGAAGCCTGCAAACACGTTCGTCGCGAGCTTCATCGGAAGTCCGGCGATGAATCTGCTTCAGGGCGAGCTGCTGGAAGATCCGTCGCTCACGTTTCGGGCTGCCGGAGGAGGATTCACCCTTCGCACACCGTCAGTCGGGCGCGACGTGCTGGGGGGCCGCTCTGAAGTGCCAGTAGTGCTGGGTGTCCGGCCCGAGGAGATTCGGCTTCAGAGTGGCGTTTCTGACGCCGACGGCTCAGTCGTGCGCTGCCGGGTCGATCTGGTCGAGCTGCTGGGCGGCGAAGTTCTCATCCATGCCAGCAACAACGGCCACGAAATCACCGCTCGGACCGGCACGGAGGCAACCAATCAGCCGGGTGACGAGATATCCCTCGTCATCCCTCCAGCCGCCGTGCATCTCTTCGACGCAGGAACCGGTCAAAGGCTCTCCGCTTGATCCGCTGATCAGATAACTCAAACCCGAAGGTTCCTCACGATTCGGTGCTGGTTCGCGCGCGTTGGATGCAGGTGCGCG
The DNA here is from genome assembly GCA_046733215.1 of Gemmatimonadota bacterium. Lineage (GTDB taxonomy): Bacteria > Gemmatimonadota > Gemmatimonadetes > Gemmatimonadales > GWC2-71-9 > DASQPE01. The sequence goes on along the minus strand of JBKPOS010000139.1, from coordinate 6,736 downwards.
CCGGATGCTCCAATATGCTCGGTCCATGACGAGCCCAGCCTTCGTGCCGGTTACCCGGTGGACCGACCGCCGCCACCGGCGCGGCGTGCGCGGCGAGCTTCACGCACTCGCGTACCTCGTCTCATGCGGGTGGGAAATCGAATCGCATCGATTCCGCCTGGGCCGAAACGATATCGACCTTGTGGTCCGGCGCGGTCGCCTGATTGCCTTCGTCGAGGTCAAGACTCGAAGGAGTGGCAAGTGCGGCGCACCGGCTGAGGCGGTGAGCGCACGCAAGCAGGCCACCCTGGCTCGAGTCGCCGCGGGCTGGCGCGCTCGTTACGGACGGTCGGGCGACGAGTACCGGTTCGACTTGGTGAGTGTCTGGGAGGAAGGGAGGGAACAGGTTCGAGTAGAGCATGTGGCAGACGCATGGCGCCTGAGCAGTTAGTGGCTCAAAATAAGCCACATCGATACTATTGATTCGGGAAGTATTCGGCATTATGTTGGTGGCAGATAGGCCTGTGTAGCAAAATCATCCACATTCATACGGGAACTCCCATGGCCGAAGAGACTCGACTCGATGCCGACCGCCGCAAGGCACTAGGGCTCGCCATTTCGCAGATCGAAAAGCAGCTCGGCAAGGGGTCCATCATGCGGATGGGTGCCGAATCCCCCCGGGTCCGGGTGGCGGCCATCTCCACCGGTGCCATCAACCTTGACGCCGCCACCGGCATCGGCGGTGTGCCCCGAGGTCGCATCACCGAGATCTACGGCCCTGAGTCGTCTGGTAAGACCACCCTCTGCCTCCACCTCGTTTCCAACGTGCAGCGCTCGGGCGGTGTGGCAGCCTACGTCGATGCCGAGCATGCGCTGGATATCGAGTACGCCAAGAAACTGGGTGTCGACATCGAGAACCTGTTGGTCTCGCAGCCCGACACTGGCGAGCAGGCGCTCGAGATAGTGGAGATCCTGGTGCGGTCCGGTGCGGTCGATCTCGTCATTGTGGATTCTGTGGCCGCCCTGGTGCCCAAGGCTGAAATCGAAGGCGAAATGGGGGACAGCCACATGGGCCTGCAGGCCCGGCTCATGAGCCAGGCGCTCCGGAAGCTCGCCGGTGCCATCAACCGCTCCAACTGCGCGGTGGTCTTCATCAATCAGCTCCGGGAGAAGATCGGGGTCATGTTCGGGAACCCGGAGACCACCACAGGCGGCAAGGCGCTCAAGTTCTACGCGTCGCTTCGCCTCGATATCCGGCGGATCGGGCCGGTCAAGGAACGAGAGGCGGTCATCGGAAGCCATGTCCGGGTGAAGGTGGTGAAGAACAAGGTCGCCCCGCCGTTCCGCCAGGCCGAGTTCGACGTGATGTTCGACGAGGGAATCAGCCACACCGCACTGCTGGTGGATCTCGCCGCGGAGGCGAACATCATTCAGAAATCCGGGGCCTGGTACTCCTACGGTGATCAACGGATCGGACAAGGGCGGGAAAACGCGAAGCTCTTCCTGCGCGATAATCCTGCGCTCATGACCGAGGTAGAAACCAAAGTGAAGGAAGTACTCGGCATGAAGGCGGCCGCGGCGGGGGTCGGCGCGGAGGACGAGTGATCGTCACGGCCATTGAGCCCGATCCTCGCCGCCCCGGAAGTGTCCGCGTCCTGGTGGAAGGACGGCATTTCGCGACAGTGGATCGGGCTGCCATAGCAGGGCTGGGTTCCGGCCACGCGCTCGATGCGTCGGCCACCGAGCGACTGGCAGAAGCTGCCGATGTGGAGGCCGCTTATCGAACCGTGCTTCGCGCGCTCGAGCGCCGGCCCCATGCGCGAGCAGATCTCGGAAGGCGACTGGTGCGGCGTGGGTTGGCGCCTGCCGCGATAGAGGCGGCGCTGGTGCGCGCGGACCAGGCTGGATTGCTGGATGATCAGGCATTCGCGCGCCACTACGTCGCCACTCGGGCCGAGCGCGGACGCGGTCCCGCACGCTTGGCGCGAGATCTGTCGTCGATGGGCGTCGCGCGGGCGAGCATCGATCTGGCAATCGCAGAGCAGTGGCCGGACGATGCCGATCGTCGCGCAATGCCGGTTGCACTCGCTGCCAAGCGAGCTGCGCAGCTCAGGAACCTCCCTCGAGCGGTGAAGCGGCGCCGCCTGTTGGCGTACCTTGCGCGGAGAGGCTTTACCGGGCGGGAAGCACTGGATGCGGTAGTGGGGGTGTTGGAGTAGGAGCTATCAGCTGTCAGCTCTCAGAGAGGGTTGGCGTTGGCCCGGTATCCAATCTGTCACCTCTGATAGCTGATAGCTGATAGCTGATAGCTCCCCTATATTTCGCCCCAATGCGCTCCGCCGACATCCGACGGCTTTTCCTCGATTTCTTTGTAGCCCGGGGGCACCGTGAGGTGCCTTCTTCGTCCTTGGAACCCAAGGACGATCCTACCCTGCTGTTCACCAACGCCGGCATGGTCCAGTTCAAGCGCGTCTTCCTCGGGCAGGAGCGGCGCGAGTACACCCGGGCTACGACGTGCCAGAAGGTCGTTCGGGCCGGCGGCAAGCACAACGATCTCGAGCAGGTCGGCCACACCAAGCGCCACCATACGTTCTTCGAGATGCTGGGGAATTTCTCCTTCGGCGACTACTTCAAGCTGGACGCGATTGCATTCGCCTGGGAGTTCGTCACTGCTCGGGATTGGCTCGGCATCTCACCCGAGCGACTGAGAGTCACGGTGCATCACAGCGATGATGAGGCCCGCGCACTCTGGCGTGAGATTGCGGGTCTGCCGGACCATCGGATCTACGGCCTGGGCGACAAGGACAACTTCTGGCAGATGGGCGACACCGGTCCCTGCGGGCCCTGCAGCGAGATCTATGTCGATCTCGCGTGGAAAGGCGATGGCTCCGATCGCGCCGATCAGATCGTGCCGCAGCAGGAATTCGAAGAGCTAGCAGAAGTGGGCCGTTATCTCGAGATCTGGAATCTGGTGTTCATGCAGTTCGATCAAGCGGCAGATGGAACGCTGACGCCGCTACCTCGACCTTCGGTCGATACCGGCGCCGGCCTCGAACGGATCGCCGCGGTGATGCAGGGGGAGGACGACAACTTCCACACCGATCTGTTCCGGCCGCTGCTCGATCGCATCGGCGCGATGGTCGGGCAGCCTTATGATTACGCCCACGACCAGAACCCGGATCCTGCCACGCGCGCCCGCAACGTGTCGTATCGGGTGCTCGCCGATCATGCGCGCGCAGTGAGCTTTCTCCTGGCCGACGGCATCTATCCCAGCAATGAAGGCCGAGGCTACGTCCTGCGCCGGATTCTCCGCCGCGCGGTTCGGCATGCGTGGCTGCTGGGCCGCCGCGAGCCGACGCTCGCTCCGCTCACCGATGTGGTGGTCCGTGAGATGGGGGCCGCGTATCCCGAGCTGGTGGCCAAGGCACCATACCTTCACGAGACGACGCAGTCGGAAGAGGAGCGTTTTCTCGAGACCATCGACGGCGGGCTCAGGCGGCTCGAGGAAATTTTTGCGACCGGTGCGGGGGCGATCCCCGGCGACGACGCGTTCAAGCTCTACGATACCTTTGGCTTCCCCATCGACCTGACTCAGATCATCGCCGGTGAGCGAGGCATCTCCGTGGATCTGGCCGGTTTCGAGCGGGCCCTCGACGATCAGCGGGAGCGGTCCCGGGCAGCTCGGCGTGGAGCGATGGCTGACGGCACCACGGTGGCGCAGCGGGGTTTCTCGGGGCGGGCGCCCGCCATCCATGGCAAGGATCGTCGCGCATGGCGCTCGCTAAAGCGGGGGAAGCAGAAGTTCGTGGGCTACGACAAGACACGCACGGAGTCCGACGTTCTGGCGTTCCGGCAGGACGCCGACCGGGTCGAGCTGGTGCTGAAGGAGAATCCGTTCTACGCCGAGTCGGGTGGTCAGGTGAGCGACACGGGGTCTGTCGCTGGTAGCGGCTGGAAACTGGAAATCGATGCCGTGCGAAAAGACCCCGCGAAAGGTACGGTGCTTGCCGGGCGCTTCGACGACGAGTTCGAGCCGACCGGCGTCGATGCCATGGTAGATGCGCCGCGTCGGCGCAACATCGAACGGAATCACAGCGCTACCCACCTGGTGCACCTGGCGCTGCGCCGCCATCTGGGAACGCATGCCCGGCAAGCCGGCTCGCTGGTCGAGCCGGACCGGCTCCGGTTCGACTTCACTCACGGCGGTCCGATCGATGCCGACACGCTCCGAGCCATCGAACGAGACGTGAACGAACAGATCTGGGCCAATTTCGAGACCACGACGCGCCAAATGCCTTACGCCGACGCGCTCGATCTGGGCGCCATGGCGTTTTTTTCGGAGAAGTACGGCGACGTGGTGCGAGTGGTCCAGATGGGGGACTCGATCGAGCTCTGCGGCGGCACCCACGTCCGCAGCACCGGCCAGGTCGGATTGTTCCGATTCATCGCGCAGGGTGGCGTAGGCGCGGGCACGCGGCGGATCGAGGCGGTCACCGGGCCCGGTGCATACGCCCTGGTTCAGGAGTTGGATGACCGGATCGCGAAAGTGGCGGAGCGGCTCAAGGCCCAGCCCGAGCATCTAGCCCGCAAGATCGACCAGCTGCTCGAGGAACGGCAGCGGCTCGAGGCCCGACTGGACGATGCCCGTCGCTCCGGAAGGACCGGCCCCGCCGAAGGCGAGACGGTGCAGGTAGACGGCGTTCAGGTCACGATAGCGGAGACGGCAACCGAGGACCGTGCCGAGCTCGGCCAGATCGCCGACACCTTCCGGGAGGGACGCCGCAACGCTGTGCTCGTGCTGTTCGGAACCGCAGGCCGGGGCGCCATTCACGTTACGCTGAGCGACGACCTTGTGAGCGCTGGTCGCAAGGCGGGTGACCTGGTGAATCGGATCGCCGCGATCAGCGGCGGCAAAGGCGGCGGCCGGCCCCACTTTGCCTCGGCCGGCGCGGGAGATCCGACCCGCTTGGCTGCAGCGCGCGAGCAAACCCCTGCCGTGATCGCGGCCTGGCTCGGCAACGGCGGGTGACTGCGCTCGGCCCGCAGAGCACACCGCTACGCGTCTGGCTGGAGCGTCGCACCGCCAAAGGCCCGCACGCGCTGCGCAACCGCGTGGCCGACTATGCGGCTGCTGCCGGGCCGGGAACAACCTTGTCGGAGTCTTTGGCGCGGGCCGGCTCCCACGCGTTGAAAAGCGCGCTCGAACAGCCGCACGATCGCTCGGCTGCCCTCGATCTGCTCGCCGCTGACGCGCTGGTTACCCTCGCGCTCCTGGCGCAGGCAGAGCAGGCACCGGCCGACCTGGCACGGTTTGCCGCGCAACTTGTCGAGTCCCATCGAGCAGGCTCGTGATCGACCTTCACTCACACCTTCTGCCCGCCGTCGATGACGGCGCCCGCACGGTAGAGCAGGCAGTCACGACGCTTCGCGCAATGGCCGCAAATGGGATTACGGAGCTGTGCCTGACGCCTCACCTCCTCGCCAGTCGCGCGGTCGAGGGCATTCCAGCGCGGCACGATACCGCTTTCGAAACCCTGAAGGCGGCCGCTCCCAAGAAACCGTTGCTTCATCGCGGCGCCGAGGTCATGCTCGATCGTCCGCTCGGCGCGGAATCAGCTGCGAATCCCGGCGTGCGGCTGGGCGGCAGTCGCTACATTCTGGTCGAATTTCCTCGGATGGTGGCGGGAGCAACCGTGAGTCACGCACTGGCGCACGTGGTATCGCTGGGACTCATTCCCGTGCTGGCGCATCCGGAGCGGTACACCTCGTGTTCGGTGCACGCGGTGGAGCGTTGGCGGCGGGTGGGGGCGTTCATGCAGGTGGATGCGACGACTCTACTTTCTCCACGAGGGCGGGGAGAACGAGCTCGTCAACTGATTGCGACGGGGCTCGCGGACATCCTTGCCGCCGACAACCACGGCGACGCGCGCATGCTGGTGGCCGGTCGCCGGATGGTGGAGGAGCACGGCGGTGAGGAACAGGCAGAACTGCTGACTCGATTCAATCCTGCAGCCATTCTGGCCGATCAACCCATGCGACTGGTCGAGCCGCTCGAGCTTCGGTCATCGCTGCTCGAGCGGCTGCGCCGGCTGCTCTCCACCGATCAGTGAGCCGTCTCGGCAGTCTCCGCCTTCTCTGCTGCCACGCATGATTCACCTCCTGTTCACCGGCGGCACGATCTCGATGCACCACGATCCGGCCGCGGGGGGCAACGTACCCGCTCATGACGGAGAACAACTGGTCGAGCGGGTGCCGGGCCTCGAGCGCATCTCTCCGTTCCGCGTCGAGAACTGGGCCCGCGTTCCCGCGGCTCACCTCGGCCCGGATCGGTTGTGGGACCTCCGGAACCGAGTGCGAGCCCTTCAGGCGTCTGAGAATGCGCGCCCTCAAGGTATCGTCATCACTCATGGAACCGATACGATCGAGGAGACTGCCTACCTGTTGTCGCGCACCATCGACCCGGCCATTCCGGTCGTAGTCACCGGTGCCATGCGCACGTCGAGCGATACCGATTGGGACGGCCCTCGAAACCTCAGGGACGCGGCCGCGGTCGCCGCGAGCCCCGCCAGCACGGGACGGGGCGCTCTCGTGGTCTTCGCCTCCACTGTGTTTGCCGGTCAGGAAGCAGTCAAGACCGACACCATGCAGCTCGACGCGTTCACCGCACCTCACGGATCCCCGGTGGGGACGGTGCGAGGAGGCTCCGTTACATATACCGAGCCGCCCCGGATACCGACTCGCCTCTCAGGCTTCACCC
>JBKPOS010000138.1:0-8474 GCA_046733215.1 Gemmatimonadota bacterium | reverse complement strand
TGCGCCGCGCCATCGTCGAAGCGGCGGAAGCCATGCCCGCCGACAAGTACGGCTTCGCACCAACGGTCGGTGAGTTCAACAACGTTCGGACCTTCAGCGGCCAGGTAAAGCATCTTGCAGCGACCAACTACATCCTCGCCGCGGCAGCACTGGGGCAGTCCGCGCCGCTCGACGCGGGGGATGAGGCTGGTCCCGACAGCCTGATCACCAAGGCGCAGGTCGTCGCCTACCTCAAAGGCTCGTTTGACGCGCTCGAAAGGGCAGTGGATGCAATCGGGGATACTCGAGTGCCGGTAAAATCGTCGCCAATTTCCCCGTTTCAGGTCGGGACCGCGACGCGACTCTCGCTGATCGCAGAGGCGCTCATCCATGCGTTCGATCATTACGGTCAGATGGTGGAGTACTTGCGCATGAATGGGGTGGTCCCGCCGGCCAGCCGACGATAACGGGAGGCCAATTAGTTTGGGGGCAGGATGAGCGCGCCCGCTGCCCCTGACTCCTTCCCGATCACGCCACCCGTCGAGCCGATGCTGGCGAAGTTGGCCGACGCCTTGCCACCCGCCGGGAATTATCTCTACGAGCCTAAGTGGGATGGCTTTCGCGCGATTGTGTTTCGGGGCGCCTCGGATGTGTTCATCCAGAGCCGAGACCTGCGCCCCCTCGACCGGTATTTCCCGGAACTTCATGACTCATTGGTCGAGAAGTTGCCGCCAAACTGCGTCGTGGACGGCGAGATCGTGATTCGGACATCACACGGGCTCGATTTCGACCTGCTGCAGCTCAGGCTGCATCCGGCCGCCTCACGGGTCGCGAAGCTCGCAAAGGAAACGCCGGGCTCGTTCGTCGCATTCGACTTATTGGCGGCGCGGGGCAAGAGCCTGATGGACGTGCTACAGCACGAGCGCCGCTCTCGGCTGGAAAAGCTGCTCGAGAACGTCGGTCCGCCGGTCTATCTCACTCCGATGACGCGCGATCGGGCGACGGCCGAACGCTGGCTCGATGAATTCGAGGGCGCGGGTCTGGACGGCGTGATCGCGAAGCCGGCCGAGAGCACCTATCAGCCCGGGAAACGCGCCATGCTCAAGGTGAAGCACGCCCGGACCGCAGAGTGCGTCGTGGCCGGGTTTCGTTGGCATAAGAGCGGCAAGGATGCGGTCGGCTCGCTGCTTCTGGGTCTCTACGACAATCGGGGCGTGCTGCAGCACGTGGGCGTCACGTCGTCATTCACGATGGCGAAGCGGAAGCAGCTGGTCGCTGAGCTGGAGCCCCTTCGGCGGAACGCGATCGAGCACCATCCGTGGCGGGAATGGGCAGCGGCGCAGAGTGAGATGACTCGGATGCCGGGAGGCCAGAGTCGCTGGAGTGCGGGCAAGGATCTGTCGTGGGAACCGCTCCGGGTGGAGCGAGTCTGCGAAGTGAAGTACGACCACCTCCAGGGCGATCGTTTCCGGCACGCCGCGACGTTCCTGCGCTGGCGGCCCGACAAGAAGCCGCAGGATTGTCGCTACGACCAGCTCGAGGTCACCCGCCCTTACGAATTGGACCAGGTCTTCTCGTCGGGATCGAGCGGTTCCTGATCCGGCCTGAGGTTGGGCGGGACGTGCTGCAGGTTGACGCGGATCCGGGTCCAGGTGGAGGAGCGTCCTCGTATCGAGTCCACCAGAATGTCGGCAGGCTCGAGATGCGACGCGGCCTCCGGATGTCGTGCCTTCCAGCGCTCGAGTCCCTCTAACGCCGATTCCTTCCGCTTGGCCCGTCCAATCTCGATGAGCGGATGCTTGGATACGCGTCGCTTCGACGGCTGCACCCGGGCAGGCTCACCGGGCTGCTTGCGATAGTGCGGCGGCCACGGGGCGTCGCCGAGACCGTCGCGCTCATGTCGCTCTGAAAGCTCGAGCAGCTGCTCGATCGATCCGGCGTGCTGGTCGATGGCGGCGTGCCGGTCGCCCACCTCTGCGAAGCGCCTGGGCATCGTTGCGAGGGTGAAATCGGCCGGGTCGACACTGGGGACCTCGTCCCAGGCGAGCGGGGCGGAGACCCTGGCATCGGGCGTGGGCCGCACGGAGTAGGCCGAGGCGACCGTGCGATCCTTGGCGTTCTGGTTGTAGTCCACAAAGACGCCGTGCCGCTCCTCCTTCCACCACTTGCTGGTAGCGATTGTGGGTGCGCGCCGCTCCACCTCACGGGCGAGCGCCAGGGCGGCCCGGCGCACCTGGTCGAAGCTCCAACGCGGCTCGATCCGTATGTTGATGTGCATACCGCGCGAACCTGACGTCTTGGGCCAGCCCACGAGACCGAAGTCTTTGAGTGTCTGCTCGACCACGCTCGCCACTGATCGCACCTGAGACCACTCGACGCCGGGCACGGGGTCGAGATCGACGCGCAGCTCGTTGGGATGATCGAGATCATCGGCAAGCACCGGATGGGGATGGAGCTCGAGGCAGGCGAGGTTGGCGAGCCAGACCAGAGCCGCGGCGTCGCGGGGCACGACTTCGTCCGCGCTCCGACCCGACGGGAACTTGAGCGAGACGACTTCGATCCAGGCCGGGCGCGAGGCAGGGGCGCGTTTCTGGTAGAAGAACTCGCCGCCCACGCCGTGAGGATAGCGCACCAGCACGTTGGGCCGGCCACCGGCGCCACGCAGCGCGCCGTCGGCGACGGCTATGTAGTAGCGGGCGAGGTCGAGCTTGGTATGGCCGGCATCCGGAAAGAGCACTTTGCCTGGATTGGAGAGCGCGACCTCGCGGCCGGCGACCGTGAGCGGTTCGCGACCGCCGGCTCCGGTCCGAGGCGATTTGCCGCGCGCTGATCCCATGCAGGGAAAGGATAATTGAGGAGGTGAATTTCCAACGCGTCGAGCCGGCGATCGCCTGATCGTTACCTTGATGCATGTGCCTCATCCTGACTGCTCTCGACGCACACCCTGACTACGCTTTGATCGTCGCGGCCAACCGCGATGAGTTCTACGATCGGCCGACCGCGGTGGCGGCGTTCTGGTCCGACGCACCCTGGGTTCTTGGCGGACGGGACCTCGAGGCTGGAGGCACCTGGCTCGGCATCGATCGAAACGGGCGATTCGCGGCCGTCACCAACTACCGTCAAGGCCAACGCGAGCCTGCGGCTCACCGGTCGCGGGGCCGGCTGGTGAGCGACTATCTCACGACCGGCATCAGTGCGCGCAATCATGTCGACCGGGTCGAGCGCGAGGCCGAGCTCTATAATGGGTTCAACCTGATCGCAGGCAGCTACCGGGAGCTTTTCTACTACTCCAACCGGGCGTCTTCGGCAGGAGCGCTGCCGGAGGGCCGGGCCTCCGCGCTCGCGCCCGGAGTGTATGGACTGAGCAATCACCTGCTCGACACGGCATGGCCCAAAGTGACATCGAGCAAGAGCGGCTTGACCGCGCTGTTGGCGAGCGGTGCACCCGAGCTCGTGCCCAATCTCTTTGCACTGCTGTCCGACCGCGGGCAGGCTGCCGACGCATCTCTGCCCCGAACCGGCGTGAGCCCAGAATGGGAGCGTCTGTTGTCGGCCGCTTTCATTGCGTCCCGCGACTACGGAACCCGCTCGTCGACGGTTGTGCTGGTCGGCCGGGATGGCCGCGTGGTTTTTGTAGAGCGCACGTTCGGACCCAATGGGGTGGCAGGCGAGGAGGTTAGCAAGGAGTTTGTACTGTATACAAACAGCGTAAACGGTAAACGGTGAACGGTGAACGGGGGTTTCCGCCGACCTGAAGTCTCCCGTTTACCGTTTACTGTTCACCGTTCACGCTGTTTCTGTCCTTAAGACGTTGCTGCAGAAAGAGTCTGACGGCAGGATCCCGCTCGAGGCCGATCGCAATCTCGTAAGCCCGGGCGGCTTCGTCCCGCGCATCGGTTCTGGCCAATAGCTCCGCGCGGGCAGCCCAGTAAGGTTGGTACTCTGTGAGCCGGCCATCGCCCTCCAACTGCTTCAGGGCGTCGAGAGCCGCGCCGGGACCTTCCAGCTCCGCCAGAGCCAGCGCGCGGTTGATCGCGACTACGGGCGAGCCGACCAGCGTCATCAGTGCATCGTACAGCTGCACCACCTCGGACCAGTTCGCCTCGCCGGTGCGACGGCGGTGAACATGTGCCGACTGCAGCGCGCCTTCGAGCTGATAGCGACCAATCGAGCCCAGAGCGCCGGCGCGTCGGAGCAACGTTTCGGCTGTGTCGATCATCCGGGCGTCCCACAGCCCGGGATCCTGCTCGGCCAGGGGCACATACTCGCCCCGATCGTTGCGCCGGGCGCGACGCCGCGCCTCCACATACAGCATGAGGGCGAGCAGCCCCAGGGCCTCGGGCTCCCCGGGAAGCAGCTCGGTCACCAGGCCGCCCAGAAAGAGCGCTTCCTCGGCAAGGTCCCGACGGGCGACATCGGTGCCGCCCGGATCGGCCCATCCTTCCGCGAAAGCCGCATAGATCGCATCGAGCACCGCGGCCAGGCGACCGGGAAGCTCTTCGCGCTCGGGGATAGTGAATGGAATGCCCGCCTGCCGGATTTTATTCTTGGCCCGTACCAGTCGCTGACCCATAGTCGTGGGCGAAACGAGAAATGCGGAAGCGATCGTCGCTGCGTCTACTCCCCAGACCACTTGCAGCATCAACGGCGTGCGGGTGCCCGACTCTATGGCGGGGTGGGCGCATGCGAACATGAGCGCCAGGCGGTAGTCCGGGATTTCCTGGCTTGCCGCAGCCGCGTCCAGTCCCTCGGCGAGAACCTGCCAATGCCCGGTCGCAATCTCACCACGGCGTTCCCGCCGGCCGGCGTCAATGATTTTTCGCCGGGCGACGGTCAGGAGCCACGCTTCCGGGTTGGCGGGACAGCCCTTCCGCGGCCAGTCGGTGAGCGCAGAAGCGAACGCTTCCGAAAGCGCGTCTTCCGCGGCGGCGACATCGCCAGTACGGGCCGCGAGAAAGGCGACCAGCTTGCTGTAGCTGCGGCGCGCGACCGCGTCCGCCATGCTACGAGCCTGCTCATCGCCCTCCGGGGTTCCCACGCGCTCTGCCAGCAGCGAGGAAATCACTCAGTCCTGGCCCAAACGGGTCGCACCTCGACGACACCGTGAGACGCGCCCGGGCAGCGGGCCGCCCAGGACAGCGCAGCATCCAGGTCAGGCACGTCGATCAGGTAATAGCCCCCCAGCTGTTCCTTCGACTCCGCATACGGACCGTCCAGGACCTGTGATTTGCCGTTCGAGAGGCGTACCGTCGAGGCCGCCGAGATGGGTTGCAGACGATTCGAACCTCGAAGGACGCCGGCCTTGTTCAGTGCTTCCGTATACGCCCTGTACGCCGCCACTCCCTGTTCCTGCTCGGCCGGCGTCAGCTTGGACCAGCCGGCCTCGCTCGCGTAAAGCAATAGCAAGTATTGCACTTGACTCTCCTGTCGTCATGGGCGGGCACCAAGCTCCGTCCGCACAATGACGCGCGGCCCCGGGCCACTTCGACAATCACCAGGGCTTGGCGTGGAGCGGGGCCTCAGCCCGGTGCCTTGGCCCGAAGCTCGTCGAACCAGTTGAGCACGACGTTGATCCGCGGTCGAGTGCGCTCGGGAGGGAGCTTGAGCAGAAGGAACCGCTCGCCGTCGCGGGAAACGTCGTAGCTGCGCGGCCGGGTCCACCCGGGACTGTCCGGATACGGGCCGCCGAAGAGCGCGACGGGCTGAGCGCTCGAGCCGTTTTGCAGGTTCATGCTCACCGCCATGACGCTGTCGCCCTTGCGATAGACCAGCTCGCGGCCGCCCCGGGTCCAGAGTGGTTCTGATCCACTGGCGGGTGAGACTTTCCATCTCCTGATGGTGGGATCGGGGAAGGACTGCACGTACACCTCGACCCGACCCGACTCGTCGGAATCGTAGGCCATCCAACGACCGTCCGGCGACAGCGAAGGGTGAGAAAGGAAGAAACCGTTCGCGAAATAGCGAGTCGGTGCCGGGTCTCCATGAAGCTGAACAGTCCAGATCTCCGAAGCCCCGGCGATGCTCAGGCCGAACGCAATCAGTCGCCCGTCCTGAGAGACCGTGCCCGTATAGTGGTCGTTCCCGCCGGTGAGCACCGGTGCGGCCGGCCGGCTCGCGTCCGCAGCGCGGCGATAGAGATCGTAGTAGGGGCGCTCGCTGATGTAGATCAGCTCCCGCCCGTCCGGAGTCCATTCCGCGGCCCAATCCCTGCCACCTTCCGAGGTAAGGCGGATCCCGGTGGGGCGCCCGATCTGGAAGACCCAGACATCGCCCAGCGAGTTGGCCGACCGAATGTCGACTGCGATGCGACTACCGTCGGGTGAGAGCCGCGGGTGCTGATAGCGATCAGTGCCGGGAAGCGCGAGCGTTTCGTGCCCCCGCCGATCTACCAGCATTACTTCGGTCTCGGTGACGTACGAGCTGACCGGGAGGTATGCGAGTGTCCCGTTCTCGGATACGTCGAACGCCGCAGCACCGTCCGACGGATTCATCGCTACGCTATCGACCACCGGAATCGCTGGGCCGGTGACGGTGAGTTGCTTGAGGTCGAACGGCGCTGCCCGAATGGTTTCTCCGACGGCAAAGAGCAGATGCCCGGTCGGTACGTAGAGGCCGTACACGCCGCCCGTCACCAGGATCTTCCGTTCACCCGTCTTGATCGAGAGCACTTCGATCGTGGCCCGTTCGATCGGTGTGCGATACGCAGTGAACAGCACGTGGTCGCCATCAGGCAGGATCTGTGGCCACCAGTGACCCAGTTCGCCTTTGGTGGTGTCTGGTGTCGTGAGGACTCGGGTGTCGCCTCCGCCCTCGCTCACGAGGGAGAGGCCGGTGTTGTAGCTCAGGGTGTAGATGATCCGTCCGTTCCTTCCCCATGTGCCGCCGGCCCATTCGGCGGGCGCGAGATCCACGGCGGCCCCGCCCTCCACTGGGACCTTGCGAAGGCGCCCCTGAGCGGCAAAGGCAATCCAGCGGCCGTCAGGCGAGAGAAAAGGCCGGTTGTTCCCGGTCCCGACATCGCCGAGTCCTGCGCCGGCAATCGTCCGGGTCTGCATCTGCCCTAACGGCCGGTGAATGATTTCTTCGTGTCGGTTCACGTTGGCCGTGAGGAAGACGTTCCTGCCGTCGGCGCTCAACTTCACAATCGGCGTGAAAGTCGGCTCCGTTCCGGAGTCGAGATCTACTCCGAAGCGAACCGGGCCCGCGGGCGGAAGGCGCGTGCGGGCGCCGCGGGTTCCCACCCACGCAAGGGCGAGCACAGAGAGACCGGCAAGAGCCCACAGAAGCGGGCCTCGATAAGCCGCAGCCGGTTGCCGGCGCCGGCGATCGGTGGCGGAGGCCGCGCCGCGCAACGCCTCCGCGAACTCCCTCGCGGTCTGGAACCGGTCGGCAGGCAACTTCTCCAGCGCGCGCGAGACGGCGGCATCCACGTGAGCCGGAACCGTCTTCCGCTGCTGCGCAACCGGAATCGCTTCCTCGGTCATGACCCGCGAGAGAATTGCGTGCGCCGTGGGGCCGGAGAACGGGGGCTCGCCGACCAGCATCTCATACATGACTGAGCCGAGCGCATAGACGTCGCTTCGCGCATCCAGTCCTTGCTCGCCAGCAGCCTGCTCGGGACTCATGTACTGTGGCGTGCCCAGGCTCATCCCCGTCTTTGTGATGCGGGTGGCGCCGTCGTCCCGACTTCCGGCCAGCGCAATGCCGAAGTCGGCGACCAGGGCACGCCCGTCATGGAACAGCACGTTGTCCGGCTTGACATCGCGATGGATCACCCCGTGACGATGGGCATAGTCGAGCCCCTCGGCGATCTCCACGGCAATGCGAATGGCGTCGGCCACGGGAAGCTGGGTCTCGCGGATAAGCCGGTCGCGGAGCGATTCGCCAGCGACATAGGGCATGACGTAAAAGACGGTTCCGTCGATCCGGCCCGAGTCGAACAGCGGCAGCACATTGGGGTGATGCAGGTTTGCAGTCGTTTCGATCTCTTTGAGGAAGCGCTCGGCCCCGATGAGTCCCGCGATCTCAGGCAGTAGAATCTTGATGGCCACCTTGCGATTGTGCCTGACATCATGCGCGAGAAAAACCGTGGCCATGGCGCCGGCGCCAAGCTCGCGCTCGAGAGCATACCGATCGGCCAGGGCGCCTTTCAGACGGTCGAATGTGCCGGACATGGATGGAAGATACGGGCCGATCGGAGAGTGGGGCATCCCGCTGCGCCCCATCGGTGGGGGATGCGGCTAGAGGTTCCGGCGCGGGTAGCTCATCGTCCGGCTCACACCTGCGCGATACGCTCGAGGAGAATGCCAGTCCCGCCCGCTGTTTCGCCAGCGTGATAGGCACCCAATCGATCCGCAGACCGGTAGGCTGGTGTGCTGCCCGCGTTACGCGAAAGGAGGCTTGGGGAGCAACCAGAAAGAGCCTGGGTCGGAGGGAGAAGTTGATGGCTTGTCCTCTGAACATGCGCCGCAGGTTCGGCACGTTCTCCGCGGCCC
>JBKPOS010000137.1:0-5102 GCA_046733215.1 Gemmatimonadota bacterium | reverse complement strand
CGGCACAAGACCACCAGCTGACCGCGATGATGTACCAGGTGCATCAGGATCGGGCCCCATAGAATGTCCCGAACCGTCATCCTCCGATCGGCAAACTGTATCTCACGGTCGAGGTCTGCCTCGGTGAGATTCGCGAGCCGGGCGACTGCCTCCTCGTGCACAAGCCGGTACCCAGGCGCAAGCTGCGCCACCTCGCGAGGACGCTTGAGATTGGGCGGCGCGTCCTGAAAAGTCACCGCTCCCTTGACGATCCCGTCACTGATGTAGCCTTCGATCTCGCACAGATGCCAGGCCAGCTCGCCGAGCGAGCGGCCGCCGGGATCGGGTCGGAAGTCGTACTGGTCGGTCGGGAGCGATTTGAGCAGCTGGGTCGTGAAGTGGGCTTCCATATCCCAGACGGTGCGAAACCGTTCGAGCTCGTTGATCGGGCCCATAAGTATCCTCCTGCGAATCTGCAGCAGACGTTTCGTTGACTACGGACGGGCCGATGATCGAGCTACGGCACCGGATCTAAAAGAATACTCTGTGTCACCGGCGTGTTGTCGGTCAAGGTACCTGCAACGCCGGCACGCCCGATGGCGGGCCCGGTCCCGCGGCGTATATTCGACCGCTCTCAGTTCCCTTTCATCGCCTTCCAATGCGCCAGGTGGCCGACCTGATCACGCGGCTCAAAACCGCGCTAGCCGACCGCTACACTCTCGAGCGCGAGCTCGGCCGGGGCGGGATGGCCACGGTGTATCTCGCCCGCGACCTGCGGCACCGGCGTCCGGTGGCGCTCAAGGTGCTCCATCCCGAGCTCGCTTATGCCGTCGGCGGCGATCGGTTCACTCGCGAGATCGAAGTTGCGGCCAGCCTCGATCACCCGCATATCCTGCCCCTCTTCGACTCGGGGGAGGCGGACGGCTTGCTGTACTACGTAATGCCGTATGTCGAGGGGGAGTCGCTGCGGGATCGGTTGAAGCGCGAAGGGAAGCTTCCACTCGTTGATGCGCTCCAGATCACGCGGGAAGTTGCCGACGCTCTCGCGTACGCCCACGCGCAGCAAGTCGTGCATCGCGACATCAAGCCCGAGAACATCCTGTTGAGCGGTGGGCACGCCCGGGTGGCCGACTTCGGCATCGCGCGGGCGCTGGGGCACGCGGGCGCGGACCGCCTCACTGGAACGGGCCTCGCCCTGGGCACGCCGGCATACATGAGTCCCGAACAGGCGAGCGGTGATCACGAGCTGGACGGCCGCACCGACGTGTACAGCCTGGGCTGTGTTCTTTACGAGACCCTGGCGGGTGAGCCGCCGTACTCGGGCTCGACGCCGCAGTCGGTGATCATGAAGCGGTTCACCGAGCCGGTGCCCGACGTGCGCCGCCTGCGTCCGGAGGTGTCGGAAAGTATCCAGCAGGCCATCTCGCGATCGCTCGCGAAAGAGACAGCCGACCGGTTCTCCGGAGCGGCCGAGCTTGCCCGCGCCCTGCAGCCTAAAGCGAGCCTCCCGACACGACCTGTTGCGGCACACCGGCTCCCATCACTTCCTCGATTCGCACACCGGCAGACGATCATCGTCAGCACGATCATGGCGGTCGGCTTCGCCGTGCTATTCGGCATGCTGTCGAGAAAGCGCGCGTCGACGGGGCCGCTCGACCCCGATCTCGTGGCAGTCGCCCCCTTCAGGGTGGCGAGTGCGGATCCCTCCCTCGCGTATCTGCGGGAAGGGATGGTGGATCTGCTCGCGGCTAAGCTCACCGGGCGCGGTGGTCCCGCTGCGACGGATCCCAGGTCGGTGCTGAGCGCCTGGCGCCGGGCAGTCGGTTCGGGCGGCGAAGATCTGCCGCAAGCAGAAGCCCTCAAAGTGGCCGCGCGCGTGCGATGCGGTCTGCTGCTGCAGGGCAACGTGGTGGGAACGCCGAGCCGAGTCACGCTGAACGCTGCGGTCCTGACGGTGCCCGACGGGCGCGCGAAAGCGCAGGCGAGCGTCGATGGCCCGGCTGATAGTCTGCCGGTGATGGTGGATCAGCTCGCGGCCAAGCTGCTCGCGCTGGGTGCGGGGGAAGGGGAGCAGCGCCTGGCCGGCCTGACCGCCACGTCCTTGCCGGCGCTGCGTGCGTATCTGGAGGGCCAGGCGCTCTACCGCCGGGGCAAGTACGGTCAGGCGGTCAGGAGCTTCGACGAGGCGCTCCAGATCGACTCCGGGTTCGCGCTGGCCGCCACAGGAATGCTGGCCGCAGGCCTCGAGAATGCCGGCGAGTACGAGCCGGTCAATCGGGGGGAGCGTCTGGCCCGGGCGGCCCAGCACCGGTTGAACGCGCGGGACGAGGCTTACCTGAACGTTCTCCTCGGCTTGACATACGCCAACATTACGCCGTACTCCGAGCTCTTGCGTCGGGCTGAGCGGTTTGTCGCGTTGGCTCCAGATCGCGTCGAGGCGTACATGTTGCTCGGCCAGGTGCTGTTCGCCTACGGCGAGATGCTCGGCGTCAGCAACGCCCACCAGCGCGCGAAGGCCGCGTTCCTGAAGGCTCTGGAGCTCGACTCCGCCTATGTGCCGGTGTACGCAACCTTCCTGGTAACGGCCGCGCGCGCCGGCGATACCGCCGCCGTGCGAAGGGTCGCTCGTCTTTACCGCTCAATCGACTCCGCCAGCGCGCTTCCCGATTGGCTGCGATGGCGAACTGCGGTCGCCCTGAACGACGAGGTCGAGCTCGCACGGGTTCGTGCCAGGTTCGACACCATGGGCGGCGAACATCTGATGGGCATCGGCCAGCTCGGCCAGTACGACGGGGTTCGCCTGGAGGACGCTGAGCTGGCACATGCGGCGTGGGTTAAGCGCGAGAGCCGCGGGCCGTATCAGAGAGCCGCGGTGCAGGAGATCACGACGCTGGCACTCAATCGGGGTCGACCGACTGCGGCGCTTGACGGCCGCCGGCAGGAGGCGGAGTTCAAGGCCGGCACCCCGTGGGCCGACATGAACCGGGTCATGGACGCGCTCTATTGGGACGGCGACACTGTGGCCGCGGCCGAATCGGCCCGAAAGCTGGAGGAAACCGCCGGTGGCTCACCGCCAAATGACAGGATGAAGCCGCTTGCCACCTGCGCGCTGGAGCAATGGCACCTCGCGCACCGTCAGCTCGCCGCCGCCCCGCGTACGATCGCTGCGCTCCGCGGGGCTCAGTCGTCACAGTCCGACAGCGAAATCGTGATCATCGCTCGCGGGTGTGCCATTCTGCTCGACGCGCTGCTCGCCGCCGCGGAACGGCGGCCCGACGCACCTCGGCAGCTCAGCGCCCTCGACTCGCTGATGCGTACCGGCCCTCCGTATCGGAGTATGGATGAGGCGTGGAATCTGGTCATAGCCCGATTGTTTGAGGCGACAGGTGATCGGGCAAGCGCTCTTGCCGCCACGCGGCGCCGACTCTACGACGTAGCCGAGCCACGCTTTCTGTCGACGTATTTACGTGAGGAGGGGCGCCTGGCCGCGTTGACGGGCGATACCGCCGGCGCTATCCGAGCCTACCGTCACTACCTGGTCCTGCAGGCCGATCCAGAACCTGCCGCTCGGCCCCGGGTAGAGCGGGTGAGAGCGGAGCTTGCAGCCCTAACGGGTGGCCGGATCTAGGAATCGCAACACGTCCATTGCCCGCGCCGATCCGAGAAGAGGATCCTCACTGCTCGAAGCAACGCCGAATAAGGCGAAGGCCCTCCTCGATATGGCCGACCTCGATCCTTCCATATCCCAGCACCAGACCCGCCCTTCCCGGCGGATTCATCGCGAACGTTGCCAGTTGTTGAACTTCGACACCCATCTCTGACGCCCGCCGAGCCGCCTCGGCGACCTCTTTGACTGAGACGGCGCGGGCAACCGCGGCGACGTGAAGCCCGGCATCACACGGAACGATCTGGAGGTGCTGGCCAAGCTCCTCCTCCAGACCAGTGGTGAGAGTTGTGTGCCGGGCTCGATAGACCCCGCCGACTTTCCGCACGTGCCTGGCGAATTCTCCATCGTCGATGAAGCGCGCCAGTGCTGCCTGGAGCGGCAACGCGGTATGCCAGTCCGTAACGAACTTCGCCTTGTGTACGGTCGTGCGCAGGGACGGCGGGGTGACCAGGAAGCCGAGCCGCAAAGTCGGCAACATGGTCTTCGAGAAAGAGCCGACGTAGATAACCCGACCTGCGGTATCGAGCGTCTGGACCGGCTCGATCGGGCGGCCGCTGAACCGGAATTCGCTGTCGTAGTCGTCCTCGATGATGGCCGCGTTGTGTCGCTCGGCCCACGCCAGCAGCGCCAGGCGGCGGGAGAGCGCCATGGAGACGCCGAGCGGATACTGATGCGAGGGTGTGACGTAGACCAGCCGAGTGTGTCGGGGCAGGGCATCGACTACCAGTCCGAGATCATCGACGGGCACGCCGACCACCTTCGCACCGAGCGACTCCAGGAGCCGTCTGGGCGGAGGATAGCAAGGATCCTCGATTGCGACCCGGTCACCTGGCCGGAGCAATACCCTGGCGACGATGTCGACAGCCTGCTGGATGCCGCTCGTGATCGTGATGTCGTCGGCCGGCGCGTTCACGCCCCGCGCGACACCGACGTGGCGGGCAATAGCCTCGCGCAAGCCGTGATGGCCGGCGGGGTGGCCGTACACTCCGGCCGCGACTTCCTCGGACCGTAGCTCTCGGCTCAGCAGACGCCGCCAGCGATCGTGTGGAAACAGCGATGCGTCCGGAAGCCCGGTGCGGAAGTCGAATCTCGCGGGCCGAGCAAACGGTGCGGTCAGCGGGATCGCATGCCACACGGGCCTAGGCCGCAACGCTCCTTCGACTCGATGAGCCTTGCCCCGGTTCATCACGCGACGGGCGGTGTGGCTCACGAACGTCCCGGCCCCCACTCTCGACGTCACGAACCCTTCGGCGCCAAGCCGATCGTAGGCGACGGTCACCGTCGTCCGCGAGACGCGAAGTCCCCGGGCCAGCTCGCGAGTGGGAGGCAAGTTGTCCCCCGGCCGAAGCCGCCCGTCGAGGATCGCCTGCCGTATCTGACGGTAGATCTCGCCGCTCAGGTCGTTCCGGCCGATGAGACTGACGTGGAACTCCATCCGCTCAACTTAGCCCGGGGG
>JBKPOS010000136.1:0-4266 GCA_046733215.1 Gemmatimonadota bacterium | reverse complement strand
CGTACGGGCGAGAGTCCCATGAACGCGAGGTCGTGCGCGTCCGCTTGGCAGCACTCAGGCTGGCCAAGGGCTCCCTACCGGAGCTTCGTCGCCAAGTGAGCTGGGCGAAGTTGGATTATCGCGATGTAATCGGCCCCGCCGAGTATCCGAAGGCGATGAAAGTTCGGTCGCTACTGGAAGTCGATGATGTCGAGCGCCAGCGCATTTACGAGGCAGATTGGAAACAGTACGACGAGTGGCTCCGGCGGGAGTGAGAAAGGTACGACGTCCCCGTGATTACACGAGTCAGTTTAGATCAGCAGCGCGCAGTGCCGCCGGGTCCGAGGTGCGTGTCGCTGCTCGCAAGGCGGTTTCTGGTGACATCGCGACGGAACCACAAGCGGTTCGCCTGGAGCTGAAGCGGAGGGTTCTTAGGTAGCAGGGGCTCCAACTAGTGGGGCAACGGGAGGATCACGATGCGAGCGTACCTACAGATCACCGGTGCGTTGTTTGGGCTTATTGCCGTTGTCCATGTGCTCCGACTAATCCGGCACTGGCCGATTCAATTGGCGGAGTATTCGGTGCCCCTCTGGGCATCATGGGTCGGACTAATCATTGCCGGGGGACTCAGCATTTGGGCCCTGCGCCTGCTCCGAGTTACGGGTCGCGCCGTCACACGCGAGTGAGCCTCCGCCTGGCGCCTATCACACGCTGGCAGCTGGCGGGCGCGCTGGTTTTCAACGGAACGTAGAATTCGAAACCGCGGGCTTATGGTCCGCGGCCGAAGCGTAGAGCGTTAGGCAGCCGGCGCTTCACCGCCAGCGGTTCGCGGGCTGTTTCACGTAGTGGCGGTACACGTACCCCCACGGGATGACGAGCGGCATTAAAAGGACGCCGAAGAGGATGTTCGGGAAGTCCTCGGCAAAGGTCGGCGGGAGCCGTCCCGAAGACCATTGAGGAAGGCCGAAGTCGATCAACCAGATCGTTTTCCATACCAGCTCAAACATGAGAAGGGGCAGCATCTGCAGCGGATAGCGAAGACCGAGGAATGCCAGGACCCAGACGGCTCCGAGCAGGCTGGCGATCACGCCGCGGGCCGAGGGCTCGTGAAGCAGCAGCGACGGAAGGATCATCGCGCCGAGCCCGATCACCAGCAGCAGATAGGCGGCGCGTAGGACGTAGAGCCGTGCGAGCGAGACTTCGCTCTCGACTGATTCCACGGCGGTTGTCAGCGGAGGCACAGCAGTCGAAGCCATGTCGAGTCTCCTTCTCAGCGAGCCGCTCGCAACGGCGCGGGCGCCTCGCGGGCATCAGAGTTGGGGTGGAACTCGAGCAAGTCACCGGGCTGGCACGCGAGCACGCGACAGATCGCCTCGAGCGTCGAGAACCGGATCGCGCGCGCCTTTCCGGTCTTGAGGATTGACAGGTTGGCGAGGGTGATGTCGATGCGGGCGGCAAGCTCGGTCAGGGTCATCCTTCGTTCATGCAAGAGATCGTCGAGCTTTACGACGATAGGCATCAGACCGTTCCCTCGAGGTCGTTGCGCATGCGCGTGCCTTCGAGGAAGACCTGCGCCAGCACGAACAGCAGCAGGACCGCGAGCCAGCCGGTCAGATGGACACTGCCGTCGATGCGCAGCGGCAGTTCCTTGCTCGACACGGCCGAGGCGATCGCAACCACGGAGACGTGCAGCAGTTCGAGCCCCAATAGCGCCCAGGCGATGGTCCGCAGGCGCGCGGCATTCTCCAGGCTGAACGGCTCACCGTCGCGGACGGTGCCGACAATCTTGAGGAGCGTATCGAGGACCACGAAGGCGATCGGCACGCCGACGATGCCGATGGCCATGATCGCGCGCATTCCGGCGACGATCCCCTGGTGACCGGCGACCGCTCCGACGCCGAGCGCGCGCCAGGTCCATTCCTCCGCCTGGAAAGTGGCCGCCAGCAACGCGAGGATCAGCGCGCCGAAGATCCAGTTGAGGACGATAAGGAGCCGGAGGGTAACCCAAGTGAGGGGCAGAGCGGGCGACTGCTTCATCGGTGGCACTCACGAATATTATCGATAAACGATAACAGTCTTATCGTTTTTCGTCAACCCGCCGCGAATCAGGCTACTCCCCGAGGTCGGTAATGAGAAGCGCCGCGTGGCAGCGTACAGCCTTGGTCCTGGTGGCTCTCGTCAACAGCACGATGGCTGCCGTGGCGCAGCGGCCGGCGAGCTGTGGGGGAAACGACGGCGCTGCCGCCGTCATCATTCGCCAGCGGATTCTCGACTGGGTCTCGCAAACCAATCGCAAGGATTTCAAGAGCGCCGGGACGATCTGGGCACCGGGAGTAGTTGGCTGGTTTCCACGCGGGCCGGAGTTCAGCGATAGCGCGGCATTGGCGGCGGCCGGGGGATCCGCCCCGTCCGGTCCGCCGCGCGTCACCTACGAGGTACGGATCGAGCAGATCGACGTGGCTGGCTCGATCGCCGCGGTCCATGATGTCTGGCACGAGCAGCGGAGTTTCCCCGGTGCCCAGCACGTGGTTCAGCGAGAGATCCGGGGCTCCGAACTCTGGCGGTGTGAGGCCGATGGCACGTGGCGCATCAGTCGGTGGGTCAGCGCGCCGGAGCACTGGGTCGCGCGACCGTGAGTCTCGCCGGGCAGCAGCCCGACCCACGCATTGCCTCTTCTTAGGTTATGGAGGTTGATCTGCGTTGGACTTTTCGGACGGAAACGCCCCCCATGCGAAAGTTGCACTGGCATCGGTACCAAATGAACAAGCGGCTGCACCTTGTTGCCCGCAGTTGAGCCGTGGGTCATTAGTCACACGCCGACATGTCTCAACGAGCAATCACGCTTGCGGCCAATCGGTACGCAAGGACTTGGATCGACCTCGAACAGGCCTTGGTCTCTGGGCTCGGCGCTGTTGATCGTGCCACACGGCTCCAGACCCTTCAACGTTGTGCGGGCCAGTTCAGGATCGCGCGCAATTTTCCGACGAGGTTCGACATAGAGCGGGGAATACCCCGCCTCAACCCAGTTCTTGAAATACTGGACGCACTGCCAGAGCATCTACGAGCCAATCGCCTCTTTGACATCGTGGACGTTACCAGCCGCCGGCTAGCAGCACCCTATGGCATGAAGGTGCTGCTCTCTGCCGCCACGAAGCTATTGTGGTTGAAATACAGGGACCCCGTCATCATATACGACAGCCAAGTGCGCGCCTCGCTCGGTGTTCGCGCGGGCGACTATCCTGCTTACGTGCGGCAGTGGCGCGCGTTGTACTCCCGGCGCGCTTTAGGAATCCGAAATGCCGCATCGCACATTCGAATCCCCGGCGTTCCCTGCAAGCGAGAATGGTTCCGGAGGCGCGTTTTCGACCTGTATCTATGGGCTGAAGGCGCACATGCTTGACGGTGCTCGGATGCGGGTCACATTCGGAGAATCCATGGCGAAGAGTCTGGCGATGTTCCTCGGCCTCGCCGCCCTCGCGGCGTGCAGCAAGCCGTCCCCGCACGGCCGGAATCCAGGCGCCGGCGACGTGTCATCCCTCGATGCCTGTGCTCTGCTGACGCCAACGGAGATTCAGCAAGCGCTCGGCGTGGCGATGAAGCCGGGCGTGAAGCAGACGACTTCCACCTCCTCGCAGTGCCAATGGGACAGCCAGGACGAGAGCGAGGCGGTCGGTGTCAGCGTCAGTGTGGCCACGTACGACGACAAGCTCTTCCGCACGCTAGCCAGCGCGAAGCAAGCCGTGCCTGTGTCGGGGCTTGGTGAGGCAGCCTACAAGGGTTATCCCCATCCCGGCGACATCTTCCTCAAGCACGACGGGCACGAGATCGACGTCGGTGTGGTGGATTTAAAGCTGGCCTCGTCCAAGGTGGACGGCGCGGCCGCTACGTTCGCGAAGTTGGTCCTCTCTCGCCTCTAGCGCCCCGACAGGCAGAGTTTTCAAGGCGACTCGATGTTCCTAGAGCATGGCAACCAACGTCCTCGCGTCGCATACCGGGATAAGCGCTAAGCCGAGCAGTGCATCGCGGACGAGGCGGGTTCGCTCGAAGCCGACAAGATCGAACAGGCGGATTCCCTCGCGGCGCGTGAGCCGCCACAGCAGCGCCAGGCACCCGGCATCGATCAATGTGCCGTATACCGGGAGCCATGGCTCAGCGTCATGCCATGGAGTCGGCGACGATCGCAGAGCGAAGACGGCAGCGACAATAGCTTGCGCTCCAACAGCACAAGCTGTGCGGGCCAACAACATCAGTGCCGGGCCGCGCCACGTCAGCGTCCCAGCGTCCACC
>JBKPOS010000135.1:0-4625 GCA_046733215.1 Gemmatimonadota bacterium | reverse complement strand
ATTCAAATCGCGCTCGCGGGCGAACGCCAATGCCGCGCGGATCAGCGCGTCCGAAACACCATGGCCCCGCGCGGCAGCTGGTACTTCGGTGTGCTCGAGGTTGAGAACACTGTCGCCAAAGTAGCTGTAGATCAGCTGGCCCTCACCGCCCGGGCCCTGAGCCACGAAGCGGTGGTTCGCGGCATCGTGCTGAACGGACACACCTACTCCAATCGGTTCAGTCAGCTCATGTAACCCACTCGGCCGCCTCGAGGTTCTGGCTGCCAACGTTTCGAGGATTTCCGGTGAGTGCTGAGGCCAATACGGAATGGCTGCGGTCGACACAAAGCCGTTCAGCCGCCCTATCTATGCCATCAGGCGACCCTGGGTCCGTTAAGTGATGCGGGTTCACGCGGGCCCCGAGGGGGACTAAACTCTTGATCGCGGGTTGGTGGTCCGTATCACGTTCCGAGCGCTACTGCCCCAAAGGAGGACATTTGACCTCATCGTTGGAGTTCGAGACCAGGCACCTCGTGCTGGTGGTGGACGACGAACCAGTGGTTCGCCGATTCGCGGCTCGCGTCCTGGACTCGGCCGGCTATGACGTTCATGAGGTCGGCGACGGTCAGCAGGCGCTGGACTTTCTGATCGCGCGCGACAGCGACGTGCACGTGGTTGTCTCAGATATCGTCATGCCACGGCTGAATGGCGTACAGCTGCTCGAGTCGCTCTCGAGATCTCATCCGGGCCTCCCCGTGATCCTGATGTCGGGCTACGGGCTGGCCGAGCTGGCCGAGCGTGGTATTGCGGCGCCTTGTGCCTTGCTCGCCAAGCCCTTCTCGCCGGAGCAACTGATTGCCGAAGTCCGGCGCTGCATCCGTGAAAACGCGGCGTAAGCGATGATCTATTTTCTTGCCCTGCTTGCCCTTGTGGCGGGGGCGCTGATTCCGGTACAGGCAGCCGCTAACGCAGCGCTCAGCAAGTCATTGGCCGGCGGCGTCGTCGCTTCGGCGCTGACGCTGTTTGCCGTCGCGGGAACCGTCGTGCTTGCCGCCGTCGCGATCACCCGAACGCCCCTGCCCTCGTGGAACGAGCTTCGGGCAGCGCCGGTCTGGAGCTTCGTGGGCGGTGCGATCGTGGCCATTTATGTCCTCACCATCACCTTTCTCGCTCCGCGCATCGGGGTGGGAACTGCAATCGCGTTCATCGTAACCGGACAGATCCTGGCAGCTCTCACGATCGATCACTTCGGCTTGATGCGTTCGCTTCAGGTGCCTATCACAGCCGGCCGTGCATTGGGTGGCATGCTCATGATCGCCGGCGCTTTTCTCGCACTGCGGCGGTAGCGCGCCGGGGTCGCTCCCTTCGGGCTATGCCCATCTGCATTGCGCTGCTTCGCGCGGTCAATCTTCCGCATAGCCAGGTCGCAATGTCCGACCTGCGCGGCCTGTTGCTTCAGGTAGGCTTTACCGAGCCCCGCTCCCTGCTTCAGAGCGGTAACCTGGTATTTCGAACTCGATACACGTCAACGGAGCGACTCGAAGCTCTGCTCGAGTCGGAAACCAGAAAGCGCCTGGACGTCGATACCGACTACATGGTCAGAACCGTGGCAGAATGGGAGGAGCTGGTCGCTGCGAACCCGTTCCCCAAGGAGGCTCAGCGCGACCCCGGCCGTCTCCTCGTCATTGCGCTGAAGGCGAAGGCGGAGCCCGATCGGGTGGGGGCTTTGCAAGCTTCGATTCAAGGCCCGGAGATCATCCGAGGTGTGGGCAAGCAGTTGTATGTGGTTTATCCCAACGGAGTCGGACGGTCGCGGCTGACGTCCAGCCTAATCGAGAAGAAGCTGGGGACTCGGGGTACCGGCAGAAACTGGAATACGGTGCTCAAGTTGAGCACGGTCGCGGCGCAACTGTCTGGCTGAAGGCGTTGCGCAGCGCCCGCGGAATCCGTGTAACTACGAGAAAACCTCCGACGGCGAATACGGCGAGGCTCGCTACCGCGACCATTCCCCAAAACGGTGCGGCCGGAATTCGGGTCGCGGCTTCGGCAGCCGCGGCGGCTAGTAACCCCACATAGGACCAGCTCATGAAATTGGCGTGCAGGGTCAACCAGGTGGCCCGCGGCCGCCGGGTCACGACGGCTACAACGCCGGCGATGACCGTAAGCAGGCTCAAGAGTGCCGCAACGTGGAAGGGGCCAAAAGTCCCGGACAGCCGGTAAATCAACAGAGCGGTGACGTTGAGGCCCAACATGCTCAGGCCATAGATCCTGCCCATCTGGCGGTGGCGAGGTGTGCCCTTAGGCGTCACGAAAATGCCGGCGCCGAAGAAGATCGCCGCCGCCGCGCAGACGAGGTGGGCCAAACCAGTGGGGTACACGTCCGAAATACGTATCGGGTAGGGGGCCGGTTTCGGCAATTACTATGCGACGAGGTCGACCCGATTATATCTACCGGGCCGCTCGAACAGGAGCACCCGTGGACGCAGATCAAGCCGAAATCGAACAGACGCTGACCTTCCTGAGATCAGCCGAGCGACTCAAGACCGTTCTGCGGAGCGGGTGGACCTCCACCGGACAGCGGGAAAGCGTCGCTGAGCATACCTGGCGCCTCTGCCTGATGGCTCTGGTGTTTGCCGAGCGCTATACGAATCTCGATTTCGCTAGGCTGATCCGCATCTGCATCATTCACGACCTGGGGGAAGCGCTGAGCGGCGACGTGCCCGCTCCCGTCCAAGCTGCCGGGGTCGACAAGTCGGGGCGGGAACGTGCCGATCTGGTGGAGTTGGTGGAACCGCTGCCCAGGCGCTTGCGCCAGCAGATCGTGGACCTCTGGGACGAATACGACGCTGCCGTTTCACCCGAAGCCAGGCTGGCAAAGGCGTTGGACAAGTTCGAAACGATCATGCAGCACAACCAGGGACAGAACCCTGCCGCTTTCGATTACCGGTTCAATCTGGAGTACGGCAGGCGCTTCACCGAGGGCGACCCTTTCCTGGCCGCGGTACGCGCCACCCTCGATCGCGAGACCGAGGAGCGCGCCAGGTCGCCGGAACCAGGCTTCTGCCGCTAGCCGACTCCACCAGTCTGTCGCATGTTATCGATGTCCCTGCATTGCATCGGAGCTTTTCCATGGGCACGCCCACATCGGCGGCAGAGGCTGGGGCGCCAAACGAGCGGCGCCGGCATCTCCGCGTGACTTTTTCGCCAGTTCAGCGTCCCCGGCTGCACTTGCCCGCCGGGGTTCACGACGTACTCGACGCCTCTCTGGGAGGCCTTCGGATCCGGCACGCTGACCCCATTCGCCCGGAAGTGGGGCAGCGATTGGTCGGGCTCCTGGAGTGGCCGGGAGAGGAAGTGCCGGCGGCCGTCGGGGGGCCGGTGGTTCGGGTCGAGGCAACCGATGTCGCCATTGCATGCGACCTGGGCGACCTCTCGCTGGCCTACCTTTTGGCCGAGTCCGCTCGGCGCCGGGATCTTCTGGAAGAATTACCGGAGGATCCGGGAACGTCCAAAGACGCCGAGCAGCACTAAGTGTCCGATGAAAGAGTAGTACGCCTGCTCGAAGAGCTGCGGGATCTGGCCCGAGAGCAGGCAGCGCGACACCAGCAGGTCCTGGCGATGCAGGAACAGATGGTCGCCAACCAGAATCAGGCGATCGCCAATCAGCGCGCGGCGGTCGAGAACCAGCGCATGGTGCTGCGGCGGTTTCGGCCGATGATCGGTGGGATTCTGGGACTTATCGTCGTCGTCCTGCTGATTCTGCTCTGGCTGGTCATCCGCATCGCCACACCCTATCTGCGCTCCTGAACGCGGCCGCTCATCATGGTGGCGCCGTACGATCTGATTGCCGCGCGATGGGCGCGAGATCGAGCCGCCAGCAGCTTTCGCGAGAAGCCCTACATCGACCGGCTCAGCGCGTCCCTTCCCGCGGGCGCTCGGATCCTCGATTTGGGCTTCGGCACCGGCCGACCGATCGGCCGCTACCTGCTGGACCAAGGGTTCCGTCTGACCGGCGTCGATACCTCTCAGGAAATGCTTCGGCTCGGCGCGGCCAACTGCCCGGAGGCGGAGTTGGTGTGGGCCGATTTGTTGCATTATCAGCCAACCCGCAGCTTTGACGCCGTCATCGCCTGGGACTCCGTGTTTCACATCTCGAAAGACCGACACGCTACCCTGTTTCGCTCGATCCATGAGTGGCTCGAGCCGAACGGCGGGTTGCTCGTCTCGTTGGGAGGAAGCGAGGACGAGTTCACTGACCTGATGTACGGGATAGAGTTTTTTTATAGCGCGCATTCGCCCGACGCGAGCGTCGCGCTGCTCCGAGCGGCGGGATTCGACATTGTCGCCGCCGAGATCGACGACCCTACCTCCCGCGGTCATATGGCAATTCTCGGCCGAAAGCTGGGCTGAGCGTTTGAGCAGGCCGGAGCCTGTCGCCATTGTGACGGCCGCAAGCCGTGGCATCGGCGCCGCCTGCGCGAGAGAATTCGCCCGCCGCGGCTACCGTTTGGTGCTGCTGGCTCGCTCGGCGGAGATCGAGAGCGTTGCCGCTGAGCTTGGCGGCGTCGCCATTCGCGGATCCATCGAGACGGCGGCCGACCTCGTGGGCCTGGTCGAGCTGGCAAAATCCCGCTTTGGTCGACTCG
>JBKPOS010000134.1:0-8780 GCA_046733215.1 Gemmatimonadota bacterium | reverse complement strand
ATGCTGATCGGCTCAATCGGTAATGGCGGGTTGTCCTCGAAATTGGTTATGCGCCCGTCGAGATCGTAAAAATTGCCGTCCACTTCGGACGGCTCAAGGTTGCTGCCCTTGCCCGTGCCCCACGCGCCGCTCGTGCGGTAGACAATCGCCATGTGCTATCGACCTATCTGGACAGGTGCGCTCTGCGCTGTCGGCTTGGCGCCGACCAATGTTGTTTCACCGCCGTTGCCCTTGTTGACGAGAAACGGATCGACCCCGCCCGAGAAATAGAACACCGGCTTTATCGTGCGACTCTGATATGTGATCGCATAATCGGCACCGAGCTTCGCCGGCCTTCCGGCAGCATCGACAAACATGGCGGGATCGGTAATCCGGTCGCGCGTATGCACCCACACATGCGCCAGCGAGATCAGATGGTCGGACTGCAGTGGCTCGGCCGGGCCGATGCTGGCGATGTCCGCCGAACCCGGCTGGGTCGGTGTGTAGGTCAGCAACGCGCCGAAAAAGCGCGGTGTCTCGCTCCACGGCACCTCGATCGGCGCATAGGGCCGGCTTGTATCGTGCGATACGTCCACCACCTCGGTGCCGAGGCTCGTAAAATAGGCCGGCTTGTCGAACGTGTTGACCGCTATCGTCCCGGTCACGTCCTCGGCGTCCCACGTCACGAGGAAGTGTGTCCACTTGTTGTCGGCGATGTTGCCATCAAACGACGGTTCCTCGCCGAAAAAGTTGCGGCTCGACACCTGGAACGTATACCACACCGTGCCCGGCATTCGGTGCAGCGTGGCATTCACAACAAGTGCGCCGCTGACCGGATCTGTGGTCAGTTCAATAAAGAACCCCATGTCTGCGACATTGCCGGTGTAGATGTTATGGTCCTGCCCCTCGAACTCGTATGTCTCCAAAACGCGAGGCCCGGCGACATACACTATCGGGATGCGGTCCTGGCGGGCGGGATCGAGACTGCCGTTGATGCGAAACCAGAAGCTCGCCGTGCCGGTGTAGCTGTCGGCGCGCGGGTTGGGCGGCGGCGGCTTGTCCGGGTCTGGATCAGGCGGCGGCAACAGCGGCCACCCAGCCTCAAGATACGAGAACGGCGCGGTCGGCCATCGCACGCTGCCGCCCCAGTTGACCGAGTACAGCGAGCCGGCCGGCGGCAACTCGGGGAATGGTTTGTCTTTTGTGCCGTAGCGCGGAACATCGCTCAAAGCGCGCGCTCGGGTGGGTTGTATTGCACGGTATAGTTCCCCGTGCGGATGTTCTGCGCATGCTTTCTCAATTCTGCGTCCCCGGACGTTTCGAGCGCATCCAAGTGCGCGTCCAACGTGTCGCTGTTGTTGTCTTCCGCCGGTTTCGTATATTTTAGCTTCATCTTGTTTGTCTGCAGCGCATTAACCTTCTGGGTTGGATCGTCCGGGTTGACGATCTCAATCGGTGTTGTCTCGCGGGATACCTCCTCGTGCTCCTCGACATTAAAACTAACAGATGGCACTGGTTGCGCCGACGGCAGATCGCCCACCACGCCCCAGCACAGAAAGCCCGGTTTGCTCTCGTCTTCGGTCGTGGTCTTTGGCGGCTTGCGTTTGATCCTGCTTTCATCGAACAGCGTCGGCCGCTGGACAAATCGCGGCGTTCCATAAATGTTTATCTTTGGGCCAGGGATATACACTACGCGGCCTCAAGGTCGATCGTGCGCGGGACCGGCATGTGTTCAACGGTCGGTGTAAACACCGTCTCGAACTCCTGATCGGTGAGCGGCACGAGCTGCACGCAAACCTGGGTCGCCAAATCTGTCATAGCGTCCAACGGATTCCAGGCATCGCTGACCTTCAGTTGTTCTTTGATGCCGTTCTTAACCTCCAGGCTTGTCACCGCGGTATATTCATCGAGAGTCAGCAAATCGACGCCGTCATCGTCGATCGCGAAGTCTGTCAGCGTTTGGTAAACAATATCGCCGCTCGGCGCGGTCAGCATCGCGCCGCTCATTTGTTGGTAGCCGGTCGAGACATAACCATCGGCCACCCAGGTCGGGTCGCCCGCCTGGCCCGCCACCGTGCCGCCGTGCCCGATGGCGCAGCCGATCGTGATTGTAACTGTGTGCTCGCCGCTGCCCGGCGCATTCATCTCGTAAGCCGTGATCTTCCCCGACGCGATTCCGCCCGGCAGCCGGTAGTCGGCGATCTCGGCATTCATCCGCAGCGTGGCACCGATGCCCGATGCCCACGGCACCCGGCATTCCACTTCGACCGCACGCGCGCCGCGTCGGAGCTGCGCCCGCGCCAGCAGCATAAGGTATTCAACCGACGAGCGACCGCGATCTGTATCAAGATATGATTTACGCCGGACATCATCGATCGGGACATTGCCGTTAGCGTCCGGCTCGGTGACGGTATCAGAGGCATTGACAGAAATCTTGCCGATGTTCTCGTCTAATATTTCAGCCAATAGCGGTTGAATGTCCGCGTACACCGTGCATTGCAGCTTCTCGGTGCGGCTGCGATCGGCCTTCCAATCGAACTTGGTTAACTGCTTCAATTGGTACACGATAAAATCGACATACCACCAATCATCGGTGCGGAACCAACTGTTCGATATATTGTCCGGCTCCTCGGCGACTACCTTATCGACCAACTCATTTGTGCCTGCGGTATATGCCTGATAGGTGACGTGATAGTCGTAACGCGTATAAAGCTTATCGCTTAGTTCCTCGCAGTACGTGGCGTCGTTGACCGTCCACCCGCCGTCCAAACTAGTACTGCCTTCGGGCCAGTCGCTTGCCAGACCTTCGCCTGTCATGGTGGTAATAATGCCGGAACTCGGGTGCGCAACGATCAGCGAATTGTGCTTCTGAAATTCGTTGTATATGCGCTCCGTTAGATCGATCGTGCCGCTGCCGCCCTGCGTCCAGGCGAGCGTGGCGTCGATCTCGACTTGGCTTAGCGGCGGGCCGGAGTAGCTCAACGATAGCCCATCGTAAAGATGATCGGCCTCGCCGAACGATAGCGTCCCGTCCTCGCCGATCAGCTCATCGCTAATGCTCAATTCGTGCGTACATCGATCGATGTGCCAGCGGGCGCCGTATGCCTCCAAAACATTGTCGGCGTCCTCGGTGTCGCCGGTAATCCACACCTCGTCGTAATACGGCAACACCTTCAACGTATCGGCGAGGTCTTTCTTTGTCGCCTCGTAGCCGATCGGCCTGGCTGTAAACAAGAGCCGCACGGTTTCGCCATCAACGCTTTCCGGCACGCCCGTCAGCCTGCCGAAAAACAGCGGCACGATGTCGCTGCCGTCGTCCCAGCTCAACCAGCACCATTGTTGCCGGGATGGTGCGAGCAATCCGAGAAACGGATTGATCACCGTAATCTGCAATGACGCAAAATCGCCTTCTTGCTGCGATATCACCAACTCCGTTATTGCCTCGTCCTCGACCGCATGAGCGACCGGATCGAAGTCAGCCGGTGTCAGGAGCCACGCGAAATAGAACGGGCCGGGCATCTACAGCTCTTCCAGGCTCAACGACCACTCGATCATGTGCCCGTATTCGTCCCGGCTAACGGTGTACTGGGTGACGCGCATATCGAGCCGCGGGCGGTAGTATGTCCAGTTTGATGATGCCCGCTCCGATCCCTCAACGATCTGACGCTGCGGCGTTCCGCTGCTCGTTAGGTATCCCAACTCGGCGACGCAATCGACAGTCACCACCATTCCGGGCCAGACCCCATCCAATGCAGGCGTCTCTACGTCTGTGCATGAAACTGTACTTTTGTACTTACGGAACCGGCTGGGGCTAAGATCAATCAATGCACCATTAACAGTGCGCGCAACAACACTTGCGGCGTCTATGGGATCTATTGATTGTGTCAGCCCGCGCGCACTGTACGCGGCGATGATGTCGCCGTTATCGCCGCTGATCACCAGCAGCGTGTCGGGCGGCGTCGCCATCACGTCACCGCGACGCCGGGCAACCGGCCGGCTGACAACATCGACGCCCGCCGCGCCTCGCGGGTGAGGCCCTGCACGATGCCCTTGTCGCCGCGCAAGGCAAACGTGCCGCCCGGAAAATGCAGATTGACGGTGGTGCCGTCAGGCGTTTTGGCCGTCACAAGACCGCCCGTCGCGTAGCGGGTGCGCGGGAGGAGCGATGTCTGAAGCCCGTTTAGGCTTTGCATCAAGCCGAGACCGAATTTCTCGACCGCGGCGCGACGCATGACAAACTCGCCCGGTGTCAGGCGCGCGGCCACGGTGTCGCCGGTGCCAACGCCCGGCACGATACCGCCTGAGGCATAGTGGAGCGCGCCGCCGGTGATCGCCGCATTCTCCGAGATTGTGGCGATGCCGGCCTTAATCGCATCCAGCGCCGACTGCGCGGCGCTTTTGATGCTTTCCCACATCGAGGCGAATAGAGACTCAATGCTCTTGGTGTATTCCGTCATAGTCTCGGTCGCGCCTGTTACCCAGGCAGACAGACCCTCGCTCATCCATCCCAGAACGGTGCCCCAGGCGGCATTTAGCGCCGGCCCCAGCGTCTCGGTGAACCACGTCGAGAGTCCGCCCCAGATAGCCTGGATCTGCGCCATCTGCTGCTGGTGAAATTCCGCCCAGTTGCCGGTCGTGAATGCTGTCTTAACTTTCTCCCATTCGGACGCAACGGTTTCGCTTACTCGCTTCGCGCCTTGAATAAGCGACTTGTCCATTTCGTTGCCGAGCCCGAGCACGGCCGCGGTGACGTTTCCGACGCCGCCGCTGACAGCGCCCGTCGCGAACGACCAGCGATTTTGCATCTCCTCGATCTTGTCGCCGACTTCATCCCAGGAGTCGATGTAGGCATCGACCGCCGCGTTCTGTTCCGGCGTCGGCCAGCGCTCGGTGGCTTTGAGATTTTCCGCTATCTTGTCCCATTCGCCGGATTCCGCGAGCTTTTTTAATCCGGCGGCAATCGTCTTGTATTGCCGGCCGAAGAACTCGGCGCCGACCGCCGTTCCGATCGCCTTATCCTTTGCGGAAATCTTGTCCAGGTCCGAAAGCAGGCCCTTGACAGCGTTCCTAAACCCTTCCGTGGTCGCCGGGAATTTCGCCATCTTGGCTTGCAAGGTTTCGACAATATCGGCGAGAGCGGGCGGCCCCGTGCCGGTGGATTTGTCGCCTTGCATGATTTTGATGCCGCGTATCCAATCCTCGATGGCTTTGGTTTTTTTCTGAAGATCGCTGTCGAACCCCTGGTCTCCCCGGAACACCTTCACTTGACTATTCAAGTCTTTGAATTTGATTCGCGCATCAGCGAGCTTGTCCGCGAAAACCGCCATTGCCTGGCGCGCGCCGTCCGTGCTTTCGCCGGTGCCTTCGATCGCTTCCGTAATAACCTTTACATCGCCTGCTTCCGCGCCGACAAGATCAGCCGTATTGCGCAGTTCCTTATTCCTTTTTGCGACCTTATCGACCGTATCCGCAACAGCGCGCGCCGCCTGCGTTGCGCCGATCGCCGCAAAGGCCGCCCCCAGGCCCTTCGCGGTTGCCATCAATGTCGTCATGCCGGTTTGGACGTTGGTGAGAGAGCTACCGAGCACGTTCATGCTTTTCGCGGACTGCTCCGCTGCCGTACCGGCCCCCTGCAAAGCAGCCGCGTTTCTATTGGCGGCCTCATTGATCCGCCGGAACGCGGACTCGCCGGAGGCACCGAGTTGCTCGAAGGCACGCCTGACCTTCTCGTCACCGATCAGCTCGATAAACTGGCTGATGCCCCCGGAGCCGCCGCGCGCCATTACTTGTTGCCCTCCAATGCCATCATCTTCTGATACAGCTCCGGCAGTTGCTCTTTCATGCGGTCGTAAATCTGCTGGAAGTGGAGCCGCTGGTGCAGCGTTACGCTGCTGACGCCGACAAAGATCGGCACGCGCTGTACAGCCTTGCCGCCGGTTCTGGCCGCCGCGCCGCGCTTCAACCGCGCCGTCGTGATCTTGCCGGGGGATCGTTTGCCGCCGCGCCCTGCCGCCACCTCTCCCAGGAGCAACGGCGGCTTGCCGGCACGTTTGACGAATTGCAGCTTCCCAAACATGCTTTCGTAAATCCGCGGCGTCAGACGCTTGCGGGAGACGCGCTGGACAACATGGCTCAGCGGCAGCCACAGATACTTTTTGCGGCGCGGCTGGATCGTGGCGCCGCGCTCGAAGACATTGAGAAACGCCTTGCGCCGGTAGCCGCGCAGGCTGGGGCGCAGCGAGTAGCCGCCGCGCGGCTTGGCTCGGGAGAAGAACCATTTCGCATTGCCTGGCCCCACCACGCGGCCCAGTTCCGCCTGACCTTGGGTCTGAATCTGCTTGGCCCCTTCGCGGAATGCCTTGGTCGCCGCCCGCGCCATTTTCTGCTCGGCCTCGGTCAGCCCTTTTTTCCACGCTCCCTTGTCGTACTTGTATTTGACCTGCACGGTCAGGTGTCCCGCAGCATGCGCTGAATGTCCTTCCCGTCGCCGCGGTGCGCCATCGTCTGCATCGCGAGACTTTCCTTCAATTCGCGCTCGCGGCGCCGGTTGGCGAAATACAGAAACCCTGCCATCTGGCGCGGGGTGTACTGCCATACCGCATCCGGCGGATGCCCGGCCGCAATCAAGGCGTCTATTGCCTCGCCGACCTCAAACCCGGCGCCTTGGTAGAGCCGTCGGCGCCGTTTCCGGCTAAAGGGCCGGGCGTCGCCTTACCTGTCGGGAAGGTCAAATCGAGTATCTTCACAAAGGCGCTCGTGGCCTCCTCGACGCTCAACTCGGCGGCAATTTCCGCTTCCAGTCCGGCATCGCCGGGATGCCCCATCGCCGCCGCTATCAAGGCCGGGGCAGCCTCCAGCATCATCGGCACCCGTTCCTCGTCTGCTATCTCGCGCCCGGCAGCCGCCAACGCCATGCCGGGGAACCGACGCAACAGTTGCGCATAGGTCAGCGCGCGAAGCCCATGCGCGAGCTTCGGGACGCCGCCCACCGTGATACCGGCATCCGACAATTCCGGCGGCGCAATGTCGAGCAGCGAGGGCATGCGTTACGCGGCTTCCGACAGCGGCAGCACGTCGGTGATGCCCCATACCGCAGTGCCGAACGAGCCGTTGGCGTCGGCCAGCACGTCGGCGGTGATCTCCATGCTGCCCCACTCCTCGGAAATCAAATTGATCGAGCTGGACGGCGTGATCGACACGAGCGGCCAGTCCCACTGGACTCTGGCGCCAACATCGTTCTGACCGACAAAGCGCATCGCGCCCTTGATCTCGCTGAGGCTGAATATGTCGATCGTGTAGGTCGTGTCCGGCGACACCGGGTCGGTAACATCGCCCATCACGACGAGTCCGAGATTGTGCGGGTTGAGTTCCTCCATAACGATGCGCAAGGTCGCGCTCTTTTCCCGAACAACCTTTCGGTCCTTTGTGCGAACTCCGCTCATCGAACTGAAGTGATCGAGAATGTCCACGGTCGGCGTGAACTCGACCTCGGGACAGTTCCCGAGATGGACATATCCCGTGCCGTTTTCGACCTGAAATTCAACGTAACCTTTGCCAATAAAATAGTTGTCGGCGTTCGGAGATGTTGGGCCGATAGCCATAGGTCGCTCCTATGCGAAGTCGGAAAGCAACAGTGTGTAGGTGAATGTGAAGTTCACATCCATGCGCGGCTCTTTTGTTTCTGGCGTTGGCTCGTTGACCGTCACGCCCTCGTAGCGGATGCCGCCGGAGGTGCCGGTCAGATCGAGAAGCGTCGCATCGTTGAGCACGGCGGCGATCAGCCGGCCGCGAAAGAGGCTCATCAAAGGCCCGGCGTCGTCAGGGCTGCCGCGCACCAACAGCCAGATTTGCGGTGTCATTTCGAGCCGCAATGCGCTGGACCGGTTTGCCGAAGCCGGCGCGTCGAGCCGCTCCTCGCTGCCGTCCTGCACGACCAATGCCGGACGGCCCAACAGCGGGACGTCGAGCACGTTGCGCTTGGCCGAGACAACGCCCTCCAGGCCGGCGCATACGATGGTTAGACGTGCCAGGATTGCTTCGCGCTTATCCACGCGCGGTCAGATGCACGCGCACGAGCTGACCGCCGTAGTACAGCGGGGCGACTTGCGTGATGTTGGCCGGATCGCCCGCGATCAACAGCCGGTCGTCGCGCGACGGGATGCCGAATGTCCCCAGGCCGGTCGGCGAGACGATGACGCGGATCGGCACGACCTCACCTGCCTCAAGGTCCTGCGGCCCGGTCGTGCGGACAGCCGCCGCGCAATCGACGCTTTCGGAGACAGTGATCGCGCCGGTGGCGGAGTCCACCGTCGTCCGCTGCAATGTGACCGTCTGCCCGTAGCCGGTAAGCGCGGCATCGAGGCGGTCGATCATCGTTGCGGCGTTCACAGGCTGTAGAGCCGATAGGGTTGCAAGAGGTCGCGGGTACCCGGCGGGATCGCGCCTGCCGTCGTGCCGGAGCCGTAATCGCCGGCATACACCTGGCTGAGCACGTCAGGGATGGTCTCGCTGCGCAGCGCGGGATCGCGGCCCTCGGCATGATAGCGCGAGGTCAGCCAATCGAGCGCCGCGGCCTGGATGTCCTCCGGCACCGGCTCGTAACCGGCGGTGTAGTCCACTGTTATCAGCAGCCCGGTCCAGCCGTAGGGATCGGCGCCGTCGAGGCGATAGAGCAGCCCGCGCTCAATGTCGGCCTCGTAGTACAGCGGATCGACCGCAACGCCATCCTCGACGATGCTGGCGAGCGGCGCGCCGGTTGCGTCGGTCGCGATCGGGAACTGCCGGAGCTGCAACGGCTCGCC
>JBKPOS010000133.1:0-29058 GCA_046733215.1 Gemmatimonadota bacterium | reverse complement strand
GCGGCGACCGGGGTCGCCAGGATCATCAGGGCCGTGAAGCAACGGGCGAAACGCATCGACACACCTCGCAGACAGACAGAAGTGGGTTCAGGAGTATCGGTTTCCAGGGAGTTGCGGCCCAGGGCGCCGTCGGCTAAGCTACCGGCCTGAACCGGCTTCCGGGGGCTCATAGTGCATTGGTTCGGTGTGTTGTTCGCGACGATCGGCGCTGGGGCAGTGCTCGGGGCCCTTACCTTCGTGTCCGCGCTGGTTGGCGCCCTGATTACCGCGATGATCGTGCTGTTCTGCGGCCCTCTGGTCGATCGGGTGCTGGCCCGCCGGAGCCGCTGAGCCTCACTGTCCCTCGTCCGGGGGCCCACCGTCTTCTTCCGGGGTGGTTGCCTCCCGTAGTGCCGTCTCGTAGTTGAGTTTCAAGCTCGCCATCAGCTCGCGCAATCCTCGCACCCGAACCTGCAGTCCGCCGGATCGTCGCGCCATCATTGCCATGAGCCCAGCCGTCTCCGCAACCTTGCCAAGGTTGAGCCCTTGGGCTTTGACTCGAAGCTCGTCGAGCTGGCGAGCCATCCCCCGCACCATCACTTCATCGGCTCGGAGCGCGCCCATCTCTTCGATGGTCGCCTGCATCCGGTGAAATTTCGGTGGAAGCGTCTGCAGCAGCGCAAGTTGAGCCTGCTGCCGCGAGGAAAGCTTCTGACCCATGACGGAGGCTCGTGTGAGGGGCTGCTCAAATCTACTCGAAGGAGGCCAAGAGGGCCTCAGGATTGAATCTCCGTAGCGTCCGGCGCGTAGTATCCGGGAACCTTCGCAGGCCGCTCCCATGAAAATTTCCGACCTCTCCATCCGCCGCCCGGTGTTTGCGAGCATGGTCAGCACGGCCCTCGTGCTCTTCGGCGTCATCGGCTATTCCAGGCTGTCGGTGCGGGAGTATCCGGATGTGGACCCGCCGATCGTCTCGGTCTCGACTGAGCTGACGGGCGCCAATCCGCAGGTCGTCGAGTCCGCCGTCACGGACATTCTCGAGGAGGAGCTCAGCACCGTACAGGGACTACGAACCCTGACGAGCTCGAGCCAGGAAGGCTTCAGCAATATCACCCTGGAATTCAACCTGGACCGGGACGTGGAGGCGGCGGCCCAGGATGTTCGCGATAAGGTAGCGCGGGTGCGAGGCCGGCTGCCGGAGGACGTCCGGGAGCCCGTCGTGGCCAAGGAAGAGGCCGACGCCAATCCTTTCTTCTGGCTGGCCCTTTCGGGCGAGAACTACGACCTGCTGCAGCTGTCCGACATCGGCGATCGGCTGGTCAAGCAGCGGCTCCAGACCCTGCCCGGCGTCGGCAGTGCCCGGATCTACGGCGAGCGACGCTTTTCCATGCGGGTGTGGTTGTCAGCTTCCGAGCTCACTGCCCGGGGTCTCACCGTCCAGGACGTTCAGCAGGCCATCCGGACCCGAAACGTGGAAGTGCCCGCGGGCCGGATCGAGTCGGAGCGTCGGGAGTTCACCGTCCGCTCACTGGGTGAGCTCAAGTCGCCGACCGAGTTTGCCAATCTGGTTGTGTCCAGCCAGCGCGGGCAGCTGGTCAAGCTTCAGGACCTCGGCCGGGTCGAGCTGGGCGCCGAAGACGAGCGAAGCGCGTTGCGGTTCAACGGTACGCCCGCAGTAGCAATCGGCGTGATCCGGCAATCCAAGGCAAACATCATCGACGTGGCTGACGCGATCAGGGCTGAACTCCCCAAAGTTCAACAGGGCCTTCCCCCAGGCGTCCAGCTCAAGGTGGCATTCGATCAGTCCACCTTCGTGAAGCGGTCCATCCTCGAAGCCGAAGAGACGCTGGTATTGGCAGCGGGGCTGGTGGTCGTCATCATCTTCCTTTTCCTCCGAAACTTCCGCGCCACGATCATCCCCGGGCTGGCCATCCCTGCGTCGATCATCTCGACGTTCGCGATCATGTACTTCCTTGGCTTCTCCATCAACAACTTCACGCTGCTCGCGCTCACTCTGGCGATCGGGATCGTCGTGGATGACGCGATCATCGTGCTGGAGAATGCATTCCGCCACCAGGAGGAGCTCAAGGAAGACCCCGCAACCGCAGCGCAACGCGGAACCGCGGAAATCGGCTTTGCGGTCATCGCGACCACGATCTCCCTCGTGGCCGTCTTTACCCCGCTCGCCTTCCTCAAAGGCTCGACCGGACGCCTGTTCAACGAATTCGGAATCGCGGTTGCCGGCTCGGTGGTGCTCTCAGGGCTGGTCGCGCTTACGCTCACGCCGATGCTTTGCGCCAAGATCCTGCGGGTACCCCCGAGCCATGGGAAGGTGTACAAAGTCCTGGAAGCGGGATTCAACGGGATGGCGCGCGGTTACAGCCGCGCGCTTGCACTGGCCTTGCAGCATCGTTGGGCTGTGATCCTCGGCGCCGTGGGGATTCTGATCGGCGCCGGGGTGCTGTTCCGATCACTCAAGCGCGAGTTCGTGCCGCCGGAGGACCGGGGTTGGTTTCTCACCCTGGTCATCGCGCCGGAGGGATCATCGCTGTCCTACACCGATGGCTATCAGCGTCAGGCCGAAGCAATCCTCAGCAAGACCAAGGGGATCGATAGCTACTTCAGCGTGGTGAACATCGGTGACGGTGTGAGCCGCGGGATCATCTTCAGCAATCTCACCGATTGGTCCACTCGGACCCGAAAGGTGCAGGACATCATCGGAGACATACAGCCCCAATTCTTTGGAATCCCGGGTGTCTTCGTCTTCGCGAACAACCCGCCGGCATTTGGCTGGGGCAGCCCGGTCAACTTCGTCATTCAGCATCCGGACTTCAGCCTCCTGGCGCAGGGCGTGGACAGCTTCACCAAGCGCGCCCGGCAGATCAAGGGACTGGTGAACGTGGACAGCGACCTTCGGGTCAACAAGCCCGAGCTTACCGTGAGCTTCGACCGCGACAGGGCCGAGGACCTCGGGGTTCCGGTGGGCGACGTAGCCAGCACGCTTCAAACCCTCCTGGGAGGGACCCGCACCAGCACTTTTACCCGCAACAACAAGCTGTACGATGTCATCGTCCAGCTGGATCCGCGGGAGCGCGCAACCCCGAGCGACATGACCGGTCTCTATCTGCGGGGGCACGACAACCAATTGGTCAAGCTCGAGGCCGTCGCATCGGTGAAGGAAGGCGTTGGTCCGCGCGAGCTTAATCACTTCAACCGGGTTCGCTCGGCAACCATCACCGCCTCGCTGGAGCCCGGCTTCACGCTGGGCGAGGCGGTCGATTCGCTGCGCCGCGTCGCCGACGAGGTTCTTCCTCGTGGCAGCACGACCGCATTGGCAGGCGAGTCGCGCGAGCTGGAGGAGAGTGGCTCATCGCTCTATTTCGCATTCCTGCTGGCGCTGGTAGTCGTGTTCATGGTCCTGGCATCACAGTTCGAGTCCCTGGTGCACCCGTTCACTGTGCTGCTGGCCGTTCCGCTGGCTGTCACCGGCGCCCTGCTCACGCTTCGGATAGCGGGGTCCACCATCAACCTGTACAGTCAGATCGGGATGATCCTTCTGATCGGCCTGGTGACCAAGAATTCGATTCTTCTCGTGGAGTACGCCAATCAGCTCAAGGAACGTGGTCTCGCCACTATCGAGGCGGTTCGTGAAGCCGGCCGGATTCGACTGCGCCCCATCCTGATGACGTCGGTAGCCACCGTAATGGGCGCGGTACCGGTGGCGCTTGGTCTCGGGGCAGGATCGAGCAGCCGGCGACCTCTCGGATATTCCATCGTGGGGGGCGTGCTGCTGTCTACGCTGCTCACCCTGTTCCTCGTGCCCGTCGTGTACGTTCTGTTCGACTCGCTCCGGGAACGAGTTCGAGGCCGGCGCCCGGCTCTGGCTGCCAGCAGCCCCGCGATGGCGGAGGCCGAGTGAGGCGATTGGGGATAGCCGTGCTCGGGTTGAGCTTGCTCATGTCGCCGGCGAAGGGGCGGGCCCAGGAGCCCATTCCCACGATCACGTTGGCCGATGCACTCAAACGAGCCATCCACCTGGATCCGGACTACGTGCGGGCGGTGGGTCAGATCGACAATGCGGAGTGGGGGCGCCGCGCCGCGCGGCTCGCATTTATCATCCCGGCGCTCACCGCCCAGCTGGACGCGACAAAGTACTCGGCTGAGTTCTTCAATCTGGGCACCAGCCAGCCCCAGTCGTCAGCGGTCACAGCGACGCTGGCCGGCAGTTACGAGATCTTCCGTTACGCCAAGTTCACCGATCTGAGCGCCACCCAGGCGGACCTGGAAAGCGCCCAGGCCTCCGAGCTGCAGCAGCGCTTTCAGACCGCCTTTCTGGTCGAGTCGTCGTACTACCGCGTCCTGGCGACCCAGGCGCTGCACCGGGTTGCGCAGGACCGACTGCGACGTGCCGAAGAGCAGCTGGCTGTCGGGCGGGCACGGGTGGTGTCGGGTGCTGCAGTCCAATCCGATTCGCTGCAGCTCAAGGTCGAGGTGACCCGTGGCCAGATAGACTTGGCACGGGCTGCCACTGTTCTGCAAGTGACCCAGCTCGAGCTGGGTCGTCGGGTGGGCGAGCGAGGGCCGGTAGCGGCCGTTGCACCCGACACTGCTCCCCCGCTCGAGCTCCCCATCAGCTTGCCAGACGCGGTGACGGAAGCACTCCAGCAAGGGCCGCAGTATCGTGCTGTCCGGGCCAACGAGCGGCGGGCGGGTGCCCAGTTGAGCGGAGCCAAAGGCGATTACCTGCCCACGTTGGAGTTTTCGGGCACCAATCAAACCTTTGACTCGAAATTTTTCCCCAGCGCTCGGAACATTTCAGCGGTGACACTGACTGTGCGGTTACCGATCTGGGATCTGGGGCAGCGGGAGATCGCGGTGACGCAGGCCCGGGTCGATCGTGATGTGTCCCGGGCAATCCGCGAGGATCTCGAACGGGGGGCACTGCGCGACGTGACTGAGGCCTACGAGGCGTACCATACGGCCCGGGCGACCATCGATCTTTCCCGAACGGCGTTGGGCGCAGCATCGGAGAACTTCCGGGTGCAGGACGCCCGGTACCGCTCGGGTGCGACAACGATTGTCGAGCTGCTGGACGCGCAGATTACACTCACGCAGGCCGAGGCCGATGTGGTCCAGGCAGATTACACCACCCGGCAAGCTTTGGCGGGCCTGGAGGTGATTCTGGGTCGGCGCTTGTTCCCGAACAAGGATGTTTTGTGAGAGCCCAATTCATGGCGGTGCTTATGATGACCGCCTTGGCGGCCTGCACCAAGGCCGCGCCGGAATCGAAGGACGCGAAGGGGCCGGCGGGCGGCGCCGCGCCCGCGATGCCGGTCGAAGTCACCCCG
Organism: Gemmatimonadota bacterium; assembly: GCA_046733215.1. Classification (GTDB taxonomy): domain Bacteria; phylum Gemmatimonadota; class Gemmatimonadetes; order Gemmatimonadales; family GWC2-71-9; genus DASQPE01. The sequence goes on along the minus strand of JBKPOS010000133.1, from coordinate 23,731 downwards.
GCCCGCTCCGACACAGTGGTGGAGGCGATTCTGGCTAGCGGCCAGATCGAAGCGCTTCAATCAATCGAGATCCGGCCGGAGATCGAGGGCAGGCTCGCCCAGATATTGGTTCGCGAAGGGAGCGAGGTCGCCAAAGGCACGGCGTTGTTCAAGGTGGATGACGCCGAGCTCAAGGCGGAAGTCGCTCGGGCCGAAGCCGACCGCGACTTGGCCCGTCAGGCATTGGTGCGTACCCGCGAACTGATGGACCAGCGGGCATCGTCGCAAGCTGATCTGGAGCGGGCCGAGGCTACCGCGCGCAGCACCCAGGCGCAATACCAACTGCTCGCGTTGCGACTCGAACGCACTACCGTCCGGGCCCCGTTCGGCGGCGTTGTGGGCCAGCGATTCGTGAGTTTGGGAGACTACGTCACGACCTCGAGTCGGTTGGCGGCGCTCCAGACGGTACACCCTCAGCGGGCAGCGTTTCAGGTTCCGGAGCGGTACGCCGATCGGCTGAAGGTGGGCCAGAAGGTGGTCTTTCGGGTCGCGTCGCTGCCCGGGAAGGAGTTCACCGGAGTGGTGGACTTCGTCGACCCGGTGGTGCAGCTTCCCGGGCGGACCATCACGGTGAAGGCAGAAGTTCCCAACCTGAAGCGAGAGTTGCAGGCGGGCATGTTCATCGATGCTCGACTCGCCACCGACATTCGTCCTGCTGCAGTCGTGGTGCCGGAAGACGCGGTCCTACCACTGCAAGGTTCCAACTTCATCTGGGTCGCCAAGGACGGCAAAGCGACCCGGCGGCAGGTCGAGCTGGGTGTCCGGACCCCTGGGTGGGTTGAAGCAAAGAAAGGCATCGACCGTGGGGACCTGGTCGTGGTGGGTGGTCAGGAGCGTTTGTCGGAGGGTGCCGCGGTTGCGCCCAAGCCGGTTCAGCGGGCGCCTGCCGCGCGCCAGGAGGGCTGATCCCAGGTGAGTCTCAAGCCAGGCGACAAGGCGCCCGAGTTTTCGCTGCCCGCCGATGACGGTACGACGGTCACGCTCGACGGACTTCGCGGGAAAAACGTGGTGCTCTACTTCTATCCCAAGGACGACACCAGCGGGTGTACCAAGGAAGCCTGTGAGTTCCGGGACAGCTGGAAGGACGTAAAGAAGAACGGCGCCGTCGTCCTCGGCGTCTCACCCGATCCTGTCGCCTCTCACCAGAAGTTCAAGCAGAAGTACCAGCTTCCGTTTCCCCTTTTGGCCGACACCGATCACAAGGTTGCCAGCGCGTACGGGGCATGGGGCGAGAAGTCCATGTATGGCAGGAAGTACCAGGGTATCCTGCGCACCACGTTCCTGATCGACCCGGAGGGTCGGATCTCACGGGTGTTCGAGAAGGTTCAGCCCGCCGGTCATGCCTCTGACGTGCTGGCAGCGATCGGAGGTTGACATAGGTTCTTGGGCAGCCGATGCCCGTCCGTCCAGTTTATCTTCTCCGGATCGCACCCCCTTTGTCGCCGACCGGGTAGCCCTAAATGACCGCATCGCCCAGGACCGACATCCCCGCCGCGCCGCGGCCCGGGACTCCTCTGCAACCCAACCGATCGTTCGCTGTCTGGCTCTGGGAGTGGACCAAGTCCATTGTGGTCGCGTTGCTGGTGTGGTTCGTGCTTCGCACGTTCCTGGTCGAGGCGTTCCGCATCCCTTCCGGCAGCATGGAGAACACCCTGCTGATCGGAGACTTCCTTTTTGTCAATAAGGCGCTCTATGGCGCCGAAGTCCCGCTCGTTCATGCCCACCTGCCCGCGTTTCGGGAGCCGCAGCGCAACGACATCCTGGTCTTCGACTCAGTCGAAGAAGAAGGGCTCAAGGTAGTGAAGCGGCTGATCGGCATGCCGGGCGACACCATCTGGATGGAAAACGGAGAGCTCTGGCGGAACGGCGAGAAGGTCGATGAGCCGTACGTGATCCACACGGACCCGACCCGCTCGGAGGATCCGGTGCAGCGGGTCAAAATGCGTGAGTGGCAACTGCCTCATCTGGTCAAGCGCGACCCGGCCAACTACAAGCCCGACCTCCAGGACTGGGGGCCCATCGTTGTTCCGGCTGACTCGTTCTTCATGATGGGAGACAACCGCGACAGCTCGTACGATGGGCGGTACTGGGGCTTCCTGCCGCGCCAGAACGTGCGGGGCCGCCCGCTCCTGGTCTACTACAGCTACGATTCCAACAGCTGGCGTTCATTGCCGTTCATCACGGCCATTCGCTGGAGCCGCATCTTCACCACGCCGGAGTAGCCGCTGATGGCGCAGGCGGGCCAGGGCTCGACTGGCGATGTGCTGCTGTTGCTCTCCGACGCGGAGAGCGCCGGTCTCTTTGCCGAGATGCTCGCCCGAAGCCGGCGAGTCACGATCGGCGAGTCGGACGCCGCGATCACCGGCCAGTACGACCTCGGCCTCGTCGACGGGCCGATGCTCCAGCGCATCTGGCGCCGCATCGCCGAGCGGAAGCGCGCCGAAGCGCCGACGCTGCTTCCCTTTCTGCTTGTCACCACCCCCCAGGACGTAAGCCTGTTTGCGCGCTTCCCCTGGACCGCAGTGGATGAGCTCATCCAGGCGCCGGTTCAGACCTTGGAGGGACCTGCTGACGCGTCCACGCTCGCAGGTTGGGATCCGGCTCCCGTTTACGGCACCCAGTAAAGCTTACCGGGACCAGGGGGCCTCGGAGATTGGTGGGATGTTCACGCCCCGATCGATGTACACGGCGCTGCGGCCGCACGCGGTGCAGTGAAGCGTGATGCGGCCGGTGGGATGCTGATCGATCTTGGTACTGCGAGGGGGGCTGCGATCGACGGCTGCGGATCCGCAAGAGGGGCACACCAGCACTTTGTGGTCCCGATCCGCCGCGATCAAGATCAACGCCTCAGGCGCGCGGTACTCCTTGATGCCCCGACGACCCACGGTCGGTCCTTCGGTGGGAGCGGTGATTCCATGCGAACATCCCACCTACTCACAATTTACGAGTCGGACACGAGGCGCGCAAAGTGCCGTTTACTGGCCGCCGGCGCGCTACTCGGCCTGTGCTGGGTGCACGCCGCCAGCGCCCAGACGGTGCACGTCGTTCGACTCGAGGCTGATGCCGGTCAGGCCATTTATCGGTTCGTCCCGGGCCGCGTGACCGTGCGCCCTGGCGATGTGGTTCGCTTCAAAGTCTCGAGCGGCGGGCCTCACAACATTGCCTTCGATGCAGATCCCCTGACACCCGACGTGAAAGCGGCGCTGAACGCGGCTATGTCCAACCGTACTGGAGACCTGAGCGGCCCAGTGCTGGAGCGGACCGATGCGGAGTATCGGCTTGTGGTGCCCAACCTCCCGCCGGGCCACTACGGGTTCTTCTGCACCCCCCACCGTGCTTACGACATGCGAGGTGAGCTTATCGTGCTGCGCTAATTAGGCTTATAAGTGGTAGTAGCTGACAGTACGGATTATGTGTCGGCTGTCAAATCCGCAGGAATTCTCGCTTGACGGAGCCCCCACCCCGTGGTACGTTGCCGCCTAGAAAGCTGGGCGGCTTTATTCGCCGCTCCCAATCCGCAAAGGACGTGGCGTGTCGGAGTTAGGCGGCTCTCAAATCTCGACCCTGCTCGAGGCGTTGCCCGGGATTGCGAATGTGCTTCGCAGCCCGGTCGCCGATGCACTGGTCAACACCATCCGGGCCGCCGCGCGGATCGCCGAATTCCAGCTGGCCGATGCCGAGGAGTTGGTCCGGTATGCCACCCGGCGCGGGTTACTGGGAACGGACGAGGGAGATCGTTTGCTGGCGGACGTGCAGGAAGCCTATCGGCGGCGCGCCGATCGCGCGGCCGACCGGGCCCGAACTCACAAGGCCAAGGCCAAGTCAAAGGCGGTGAAGTCGGTCAAGACGATCAAGCGGGCGGCCAAGACCGGCAAGCGCCGTTAAGCTCAGGTCTTGAAGTCGGTCATCAGGGTCGTCAGTCGGTGCGCACCCTGAAGCAGGTCCCCAGCCGACGACGCCATCTGCTCGGTTGAAGCCGTCTGTTCCTCCGCGGCGGCAGTTACTTCCTCACTCATCGATGCATGCTCCGTCGCCGTCTGGCTGGCGTTCGACGTCTTCCGTCCGACATCGTCCACCATCTTGCGGTTCTTCGCCGCTTCCCGCTCGACGTCGGCTGCTGCAGCTGTCACCTCGGCCACGGCTGCAGCGATCTGCTCCAGACCGCTCGCGGCGGCGGCGGCCACGCCCTCGACGCCGCTGACCTTCGCCGATCCCAACTCCATGGTTGCAGAGACTTCGCGAACCTGTTCGCGGATGTATTCGACCGTCTTGGTCACGTCCTCGGCCGCGGCGGCGCTCGAGTCTGCCAGCCGACGGACCTCCTCGGCGACCACCGCGAAGCCACGCCCGTGCTCACCTGCCCGGGCTGCTTCGATCGCCGCATTCAGCGCGAGCAGGTTTGTCTGAGAGGAGATCTGTTTGATCAGGTCGATGAAGTCGGTGATGGATTCGGAGAGCCGAGTAAGCTGATGGACCTGGTTCGCCGAGGTCTGGACGACTTCGCGGATCCCGAGCAGGGTTTCGCCCGCATTGCGCACATCCCCCTGATGGTGAGCTGCGAGGTCGCGAATACGGTCGCCCAGCGCGACGACCCGCGCGGCGGCTTCCGCGTTGCTTTCGGCGGCACGTCGCAGCGATGAGAGCAGGGCATCCGCCTCGCGCATGCCGTTCACCTGCTGTTCAGCACTCGCCGCCATTCGTACCATGGCGGTCGAGATCTCACCGCTCGATGAGGCCAGCTCTTCGCTCATCGCGGAGAAATCGCTGGCGCTCCCGCTGATCTGATTCGCTTCGCGGACTACCGCCTCGACTACCTCGCGTAGTCGGCCGCCCATCTCTCCCATTGCCCGTCCCAGCCGGTCGAGCTCGGTGGGCATCGAGCCCAGCTTGACCGGGCGCAGATCGCCGGTTCCGAAACGATCGGCGGCACCGATCAGGCGTCGCAACGGAAGGCTGATCCAACGGTCGGTGACCAGGGCAATCACGACGGCGGCAGCCAACGAAAGAAAGAAAATGAGCCACAACAGGGACCGCCGATGCTCGGCTTCGGTCTTGAGCTCGTGTGCACGCACCAGGGAACGATTGCTCTGGGCGAGCGTGAGTGCCTGCACGTCACCGATCAGCGTATCTGCGGCCGAGCGAGTTTCTCCGGCAACCCTGTGCGCGTCATCCTTACGGCCGAGATCGGTGAGCGCGTGCGCGTGGGCGTAGGCGACTTCGAGGCGGGCCTGCGTGGCCCCAATACGATTGATGATGAAGCGATCGGACGTGGTCAGCGAGCCCAGCTCGCGGTAGCGGCGCTGGAGCGCATACGCCGAGTCGCCGCTTCGGAGAAAGTCGGCCTTGGTCGTCGGGGCCGGCTGATCGAGATACTGCTCTGCGGCTCGGATCTCGCTCGTCACCGCACTGACCAGGCTGTTGCCTATCGCAGTGGTCTGGAGAAGGAGGTTCACTTCTTCGTCGACCGAGCGGTCGAGCGATCGAATCGTCCTGACCGCGAGGGCGAAGAGCAGAACAACCAGGGCGATCAGGACTGCCATGCCCGCCCACAAGCGGCCACGCAGGCTTTCCAGCATCGCTACCCACCCTCAGCCAGGCGGAGCGTTCCGGCCCGGACCACGCCGATATGTACGAAGCCCGCCGGGACATCGCCCACCGAGTCGAAGGCGATACGGCCGGTAACCCCCTCGTAGGCAGGGACGACGGTTCCGACCTGCGCGAGCGCGTCTCTCACCGCCTGGCGTTTGGTACCGGCGCGGGCAATCACGTCTCGCAGCAAGTAGATCGCGTCATAGGTTGCCGCCGCCGGCTGATTGGGAAGTCCGGCGTCGGGATACTTGCGTTCATACGCTGCTACGAACTTTCGATTGGCCGGTCGGTCGATGGACGGTAAGTAAGCCTGCGAGACATAAGTGCCTTCGGCCAGCGGCCCGCTTTGTTCGATGCCTTCCAGGCCGTCGGCGCCGAGCAGCGGCACGTTGACACTCCGCTTCCGAGCCTCCCGCAACACCTGCTGGGCTTCGGTCCGGTTGCCGGCGACCACGATGAACTGGGCCCGCGCACCCTTGACGAGGCGATCGAGGTAGAACGCAACGTCAGGAGTGTCCCCCAGGTACGGATCGACTGACACCAGCTCACCGTGAAGGCGGCCGAATTCATCTGCGAAGGTAGCTCTGACGCCGCGACCGTAGTCATCATTGAGATACAGCACGGCCCCGCGCTCGAGGCCGAGCGTATTGCGTATCCACCGGGCGAGGGCAGCACCATGTGCCAGGTCGCTCGGGCAGAGCCGGAAGGTGTAGCGGCCCTGACTGCTCACCTCGGGCGCGGAGGACGACGGCGACAGAGCGACGACGGGGGCCTCTCCGGTGTTGTAAACCGGAGCGGCGGCCAGGGTCTGTCCCGAGTAGAGATGACCGACGACAGCCGAGACGCCGGCGTTGTAGAGATCGGTGGCAACGAAAACAGCCGAATCCGGGTTGGCGAAGTCGTTGCGCTCGACTAATTGAATGGGCCGACCGTGAATACCACCATCAACGTTGATCTCTGCCACCGCCAGCTCGGCGGCTCGCTTCATCGGCGCGCCGACAGGATCGGTGAAGGGCCCCGCCAGCCCAATCAAAACCGGCCCGTCGGGGGAACGACAGCCGATCGCGACGAGCAGCGACAGTGCGAGCACCCACGCGCGTCGCGCTGCCGGCGTGGGTCGTTGTAATTGTGGAGGCGGGCCCGACTGGTGGAATCGCAAGAGTGCGCGAAGGTTAGGTGGCCATCAGGGAGAAAACAAGATGATTGATTGGACCGCGCGACCACCGGCTGCGACGTTCGATCTTCACGGTCAAAGCGTGCTCGAGGCTATCAGGAATGCCGAACGGTTCCTGTGCAGCCAGGCCGGAGCCCGGCCCGGTGGAGTGGTCCGAATCGTGACTGGCCGGGGCAAATCAGGGGGCGGGGCGCCTATTCGAAGCCGCACCCGCAGCCTGCTCAAACGGCTCAAAGAACAGGGCGCGGTGGTGCGGGACTACCTGCTGGAAGAAGGCGACGGAAGTTTCTTGGTGCGGCTACGATCGTGATCCGCTGCGACGGGCGCGTTCCCGTCCCCAGGCATCCAGCACCGCCCCGTCCACCAGTGCCACGGACGCAACCTTGTTAGTTCCTTCAATGCGCCACGTGAGGCGGATCATCCGATCCTGGCGGATCCACTGCATCATCCACTGCGGGCCCTGAACCTTGGCGCCAACCCGTCCGTACCTTGCTTCGAGGGTGCTGCGCCACTGATCGAGTTGGTCGGGCGCAACCTGGCCGGATAGCGTTAGCACTCCCGCGACGCTGTCAATCGCCGAGAGCCAGATCTGAACCGACCCTCCGAAATCCGGGTCGGTAATGTTCGCGCGGCACTCGCTAATGCGCCGGTCAACTTTAGCGCGGTTGCAGTGGAGCTTGCTGCCGTCGAGTTGCTCGATCCGTGACGCGATATCGCTCAGGCGATCGCCGGGGCGGAAGCCACGAAATTCGAGCATGGTTGTGTTGCGAACAGGCGACTGAGCCACGAGCGGTGTTCCCATGACTGCGAGGCAGACGACGACGCGGACGCCAATTCGTGAATGCCGCATGGGAACAGCCCTTCTGGGAGCAGTGCAGGAGTTGTCAGTGGACTACGGACAGACGAAGGACCGCAAGAACCAAGCCCTTTCCCCCCTGTAGGAGGAGAGGGCCGCTCCTGCGGCCCTGGCGCGGTCAAGGCGCGGCTGTCGGCGCCGCTGCCGCTAGACTTTCCGCACGTTGGCGGCCTGGAGGCCCTTAGGCCCCTCTACCACCTCGAACTCGACGTTGTCGCCTTCCGAGAGGGACCGGAAACCCTCCGCGATGATTGCTGTGTGGTGAACGAACACGTCCTTGCCGCCGTCCTGCGCGATGAAGCCAAAACCCTTCGCGTCGTTGAACCACTTGACCGTGCCCTTCGGCATTGCCACAACCTCGTGAAGATGGGAGCCGGCGGCTCCGGGAAACCCCCCGGCCCTCGTGGCCGGAGTAGGAAGAAAAAGAGCCGACCGGCATGGAGCAGCGGACGGCACGATGAAGCCGAGTTCTAGACGGGGTGGACCGGGTCGAGCATAGGGATAAAGTCCCGTCCGTTCGGGAGGTTGTCAAGACGGGCGCTCAGCGAAGGACCACCCCCGCCTTACGCAACTCGTGACTCAGCAGCCAGCGCTTGGCTGCCAAGCCGCCACTATATCCAACCAGGCCGCCGTCCTTGCCGACGACTCGGTGGCACGGGATCATGATTGCAAGATGGTTGCCGGAAATCAGCCACCCGATCTGCCGAGGATGAAGCCCCGTCGCCCGGGCGATCTCGTCGTAGGATCGGGTCTCTCCAAACCGGATCTTGCGGAGCTGTTTATAGACTGAAACCTGGGCCGGCGACAGGTCGAACCAGTCGCGAAGATAGGTCGGGAAAGCCACCGATGACGTCGAGCCGGCGAAGTACGCGTCGAGCCATTCGGTGGTCCGGTTGCATTGGCCATGGATGATGTGTAGCTCCGGCACTGTAGCGCGGAGCCGCACGGTCCAACGGATCCGGTTGGCTCGATGGGGGAACTCGATGGCCAACGGACCCTCGGCGCACTCGATGACGGTGAGGGCGCCGATCGGTGACGCGTAGGTTGTCCACTCCACGCGCACGAGGGACTCCACAGCTTTGGGGATGCAGAGAAACGTAGCCCCTGCTTACCTTTCACGCATGTCCGCACCACAAACCCTCGTCGTTCGCACCTTCGCCGATCGGGCAGAGGGGCTGTCACATTTCATTCTTCGGGCGGGGGAAGCACCTCGCCTGGTGGCCTTCGACGATGCTCTAGGGTGCCCACTCGAGACTGCTCTGGCGGCGCTCGAGTGGACCGGGGCTGTCGGCATCATTGTGGATGATGACCTACTTCACGCGGCGCGACTCACCAGCGAAACTGCCGCTGCGGTGCTCGAGAGGAAAACTCAGAACGGGCGGCGGTACGTGTACCTCGGACCGCGGCTGGATGCCCCGCCGATGGACGTGTTCGAGGGTGCGGTCCTGTTCGACGAACCTGGGGTGAAGGCGGTGGAGTTTAGCCAGCGGGCACATGGGCTCGCTCATTTTCTGAGGGCAACGTCGGGTGCCGGTGCACTGATCGCGCTGCTCGGCCGACGGGCCCCCGAAATCCGCCATTTGCGCCGCTGGTTGGGCCCGGTGATCAAGGAGCTGGATGTGCCGCGCCCGCTCGTCGCCGGCTGGTTCGCGGCCACAGCCGCGGGCTGTCTGTTCGGTCCCACAGAAGCAGAGCCCAACTATCGCTACATCGAGGTAGGGCTCGAGTCCTAATTGGCAGCGGTGTCGAGAACTCGGAATTCACATCTCCACAACCTGTGGATAGGAGTTCGTAGGTCATGGCGGCTGCATCGTTTAATTGTCCACATCCCGAGCAACGTCAGAGTAGCTAACCCGAATAAATTCAGGCACTTGCGAGCACCCAACGCGACGGCGATCTTGCAGGTGCGTTGCTCGGCTCACGCCCAGACTCCACGTCCAAGCGGCGAGACGAGAAGCGAGGGCAAACGGGTTATCGGAGGAGGATGTCGACGGGCCAGCGGCCCAAGGGCGTCCGATGAATCCGGTGATCACCCCGACTTGCCCAGGTGAAGCCAGTCGCGTGCTTCACCCTCTCCGATCTAGCGCCTCGGGGAGCAGTGCGAAGGGTCGGTCCGCGACCCGATCCGACTCGCAGCGCTCACATGGACGAACCAGGTGGGATGGCCATCCGGCCTGGGATAAATCCTGCGGCTTTGCTCTGCCAACTAGGCGGCGACGCTTGGAGGCGAGCGAACGAAGAACGGCGGCCGAAAGGCTCCGACCGCAAACAGTCGATGTGGGGGACGGCCGCCTAGCCACGACTAGGCGGCCGTTCCGCGTTAAAGCGGGAGAAGACGTTCGCCCTCTCCCGCACATCACGCCTGCCTGTTTCCGGTCCGTGACGCGTTTGTTTCGTTCATGTGCGGCATGGCGGAGAGACTTCCGCCGTGCGCGTAGCCTTCGTGACCGACACCTACCTGCCCGAAGTGAACGGGGTTACGACCGTATTGCGGATGATCCAACGGCTCATTGCGGCACGGGGACACGAGCTTCTCTTCCTGGCTCCGGACTACCCGGGGTGGGCGGACCCGGATCCATATGTCATCCGACGGCCCTCGATTCCATGTCCGAATTATCCCGCAGTGCGGCTCTCATCACCGTTCGGGCCCGATGTGTTTCGCGCGCTGGACCAGTTCGGACCACAACTAGTGCACGTGGTGACCGAAGGGCCGTTGGGCGCGATTGGCCGCCGCTACGCACTAAGGCGGTCCCGACCGCTGATTACGTCCTTCCATACCAACTTTCCTCGCTATGCCGCCCGCTACTTGGGACCCTGGGCCGAAAGGGTGGCGCGCGGGTACCTGCGCCGCTTTCACCAGCCCGCGGTCCTCACTCAAACTCCAAGTGCCGCGAGCAGGGCCGATCTCCTGGCTCTCGGTCTGCCGCGAACTGTTGTCTGGGGAAGGGGCGTTGAGTCCGACCGGTTTACTCCTGCGCGGCGCAATGAGGTTCGGCGCGGCACGCTGGGAGCAACCGGGAAGGTGATCGTGCTGCACGTCGGGCGGCTGGCGATCGAGAAGGACCCGCACGTGCTGATCGAAGCCTATCAGCGAATCCATGCGATCGTGGGAGACGAGGCTTTGTTATGTGTGGCCGGCGACGGTCCCCGGGCTCCCGCAATGCGCGCAGCGCTTCCCTTTGCCCGGCACTTCGGTTTTCTCGAGCGCGATGCCCTGGCTGACCTGTACGCCGCAGCCGATCTGTTCCTGTTTCCCTCGCCGACCGAGACGTGTGGCCTCGTGGCGCTCGAGGCGATGGCTTCCGGGCTGCCCGTCATCAGCGCCGACCAGGGCGGCGTGCTCGAGAACGTGCGGCATGGGATCAACGGACTCGTAGTCCGGACCGGCGATGGACGTCAGTTTGCGGAGGCGGCGATCGGCCTCATCCGTGACGAGGGCCAACGAGCCGCGATGTCACAGGGAGCGCGCGCATTCGCGGTGGGCCGAGACTGGGGCCGCGAGATAGATGAGCTGGAACGGTGGTACGCGTCAGTGCTGACCACACCGCATGTAGGCAGCAGGGTAGCAGCCCGCCGGCTCCAAGCGTTTGGCGACGACCGCAGGTCAGAACCATCCCCGGCAGCAATGGGCGGCAGGTTCAGCGAGACCGAATAGCTGCCTTCCGGTCGGCTTACTAGCTTGCCTGCATGGCAATCCAATTGCTGCTTTTCGAGCCGGATCCCGATCGACGCCGTCTGTTGGCTGCTGCGTTGAGGGATGCCGGAGCGCGTGTGCTGGAAGCAGACGACGAGAAGTCTGCAGCCGAATCCTTGCAAGGCGGTGGCTTGGACGGGGCGCTAGTCTCGTTCGGCGTACCCGAGCTCGATGTGGCCGCCTTGGCGACGGCGATCTGTCCATCAGTTCCCGCCTTGCCCGTCTCCCTTGACGCCGCGGAACGGCTCCACATTGCGCGCACCCTGGAGCACACCGCGGGCAACCGGCGGCAAGCGGCGTTGATTCTCGGAATCTCGCGTTCAACGCTGCTGCACAAGATTCGGAAATACGGCTTGGATCGGGGTGCGGAACGCGGGAGCCGACGAGGGCACTGATGATATTTGCTATGCCGCTGCAGGCGATGCTGTGGCTGTTGATGCCGGTGGCAGCCTGGGCGACGAGCGATACGGCGCAGACGACGGCGACTACTCCGATCCCTGCCGGAACCGCGACCGAGGGAACGCTCAGCTTCGACGGACACGCGAGCGTGGGTAGTTTCATCGGGACCACCAAGACGGTATCCGGAGAGATGTCGGGCGGGCCGGACATCAGCGCGGTCCGTGGCTGGGTGGAATCGCCGGTGAATACCCTGAAGACGGGTAACGATCGCCGCGACCGCGACCTCCTCAAGTCGATGGAGGCCGACAAGTATCCCAATCTTCGATTCGATTTGGAGGGGGTTACTCCCACGGGCACCGGGGACAGCGTGCCCGTCACCCTCAAGGGGCGGCTCACGATTCATGGAGTAGAGCAGGCGATGGAGTTGCCCGGTTGGGTTGTGGTGGGTTCGGGTGGGGCTCATGTCCATTCCGACTTCCCGCTCAACCTCAAGGACTACAAGATCGGCGGCCTTTCGAAGATGATGGGCATACTCCGAATGTATGAAGCCATCAAGGTCCATGTGGAGTGACCTTCCGCTTCTCGTCCCATTGACTGACTTGGCTCGGAGCGCTTCCCGGCCCCCGAGCCCGGCCGCCGAAGGTGCCGTCTGCCTCCGCACGACCTTCATCAGTCCCTCACCAGACGCAGGCGTCCGAGGCGGGAGATGACCACCGACCGACGTGCGGCTCCGCGACTGAATGTATAGGTACCGTTCCCCAAGCCATGCGGCAGGCCAAATGGTGTGAACGTGAGCGGATACGTGGGCCCTTCGAGAGCGACTCCTTCGGCGGCCGGTCCGGGCGTTCGCCAGACGACACCGGCACCGGTGCCTCCCACTACGCGAACCACGAGCGACTCCGGGGCAATGTCCAGCCGAGTGGAGCGCCCACGCATGATGGCAGTGAACCGGGCAATTCGGTGGGCAGATATGAGATGATATGCCGCCCTTTCGGTTTCGATGCCGGCGAGCAAATTTCTGCTCGATGGGACGGCAATGGCCGTCAGCAGGCCTATGATTGCGAGCACGACGATCAGCTCGGGAAGTGTGATTCCTGAACGCATGGGCCAAGACTAAGAATTGCGGTCTTGAACCCGGCAGCTTTTTCCTGCGGCAGGTGTTGGAAACGCGCGACGCTTGCCCCGGAGAGGTCGCCGGGCGATACTAGCCAGATCCCTCTAGCAGGTTTTCCTTCGTCCGGAGTCAAGCCTGAGCGAGTTTACGCCCCAGCGGGTGTTCGGGCAGGCTGGCGATCACTTTGGTGGCGCCGCCTGGCACGAAGAGTTTCTGGAGCGAGCCCGCTTCGAGCGGGAGCGAAACGACGATGCCGCGTCGCGGGGCGCTCTGGCCGCCTATCTGGTCGCGCGGGTCATCGACCGCGCCCTCGAGGGCACGTCGACAGAGGATGACCGGCAGGCGTACAACTGGCAGCTCGAGAGCGCCCGTCGCTACATCGGCGAGCTGGATGTGGGTCGGCCTGAGGTGCGCCACCTCGACGGAATCCTGGATGCGCTTCGCGTCGTTGGGAATGCCCATTCTCCCGCGGTTCGCATGGCCCTGACGGCCTTTGCGTACTTCCTCGAACATGAAGGTCGCCTGGCCGAGGCGCTCGACATCCTGAGTCTGGCCGCTCGGACGCACGGTTCCGCAATCCCGCCGGCAGACTTCCCCGCAATTGCCCTGTTCGCGGGTCGGCTCAATCGCCTGCAAGCCCGCTTCGAGGCCGCCACGGAGGCGTACGCGGCGGCTGAGGAAGGGGCTCGCGCCATCGGTGATGTGAACGCCCGCCTGGTGTCGCGGCTCGGCCGCGCCCACGTCATGCGCGCGCAAGGCAACCTCCCGCTCGCACGGGCGGCCGTCGAGGAAGTGATCGCCGAGGCCCGCGCTGAAGGGTTGACCGACACGCTCAGCAGGGCCCATGCGGACCTCGGTCACGTCATGACCGTCCAAGGCGACCGGCTGGGGGCGTTGCGGGCCACGTACGAGGCGTTCAAGCTGGCCGGCGATCCGCTCAATCGGATGCGCTATTTGGGCGACCTAGGTGTCGAGTTGTCTGATCTGGGTTACTATGATGTCGCCCGGATCGCATTCAGTATCGTGGTGAGCTCGAATACGAGCTTCATTGTCAAGACGAACGCCAGGCTCGAGTTGATGGAGATCGAGTCGGCATGTTGTAACCGGGTGGCGTTCGAGCGGCATCGGGGCGAACTGCGGGACGTGGCTTCGCGAATGACGCCGAGCATGGCCATCGACTACCGATTCAAGGCAGGAACCGGACTGGCGCGATTTGGTCAATTCGCGCGGGCCCGCGAGGCGTGGGCGGAAGGCATGCGACTGGCCGAAGCCCATCACCTCAACGAGTGGTACTTCCGTCTAGAACGCTTGAGCCAAAAACTGGATGGCTGCGCCGCCGCACCGCAGAGTTCGGGGGCGGAACGTCAAACACCTCCGGCGGCTATCGCCGATCTGGCCGCAGGCCTGACGGCATACGCCGAGGAGGCAATGCCTGCTTGAGCTGATCGGGCAGCGATCTATTTGGTGCAGGCCGTCGCCGTGCTGCGAGCGCTATTCGATCCTTGCGTTTCACAGCGGAGGCTGGGGCGCGGTCCAGTCATATCGGAGCAAGCGGCCAGCAGCCCGGCGGCAAGCCACACGGCGAACGCTAGCGTACGCGAGCGAGACATTATGAAAACCTCCGAGGTCAAGCTCATCTAAGGGGGCTGGCGCCAAGTTGTGTGCACTTGGCTGTTTTGGGTTAGGTACTTTTTGCGACATTGAGGGGCGCTTTTGCGACAGGTGCCGATTCTCGCGGCCGTCCCGGGTGAACGATTGTTTCGCCTTCATGCCGCCGAACCTGAAGGGTACGAATGGGTTCCGGCGGCGAGTTGGGTACAGGCCGTCACGGTCATTCGGACTCGCCCAGTAGAGCTCGCTGTCGTCGACCCGACACTCGGCGGCGAGCCCCGCTCGATGGAGATCGAGCGACTCCGGCAGCACTTTCCCTCGCTTCCTCTGGTCATCTACACCACGCTCGCTCCCGAGACCGCCGGGGTTCTCCTGGACCTGGGCCGCGCCGGTATTCGGCGGGTTCTCTTCCACCGGTTCGACGACGCGCCGGGCGCGCTGAGGCGAGCGCTCCATGCGGAGCTGGAGCAGAGCGCTTCACAACGGCTCATGCAGCAGTTGACGGCCATCCTTCCCCCTCTCCCGGACCCCCTGCGCCGAGCGCTCGAGGCCACCCTGCACACGCCCGGAGATGGTCCGACCGTGTCGGTACTCGCTGCACGGGCCCAGCTCAAGCGGCGCACGTGCGAGCGCTGGTTCGCTCGGCTAGGGCTTCCGTCGCCAAAGATGGTGATGTTGCTGGCCAGGGTTTTATATGCTCATCGCTTGCTGCTCGATCCCGGCTACACGGTGGAGGATGTTGCCGTGAAACTCGGTTATACCCGGGCCAAAACTCTGCAGATGCATTTTCGCGAGGTGTTCGGCCTGACGGCCGGAGAGGTTCGCCTGTCCTTGTCATCGGAAGAAGCCTTGCGGCTCATCACTGAGCGGCATCTCCATCAGCCGGATCAGGCAGCCTCATGAAACCTCGCGTTCTCATCATCGACGATGAGACGTCCCTCCGCAATACGCTGGAGCGGGCGCTTCGGTCGTTCGGTTACGAAGTGGATAGTGCGCCCGATCCTCTGTCGGCGTACCAGTTGCTCGGAGATGCGACGTACGACGTCGTGCTGCTCGATCTCCGGCTCAAGCAGGCGATGGGCGACGCCCTCTACCTTGCGCTCGTCCGCCAATGGCCGTATCTCCGAGGCCGCGTCATGTTGATGACCGGCGATCCATGGTCTGCGCAGGACTCCTGGCCGCCGGAGTTAACCGCGTGTCCGATTTTGGTCAAGCCTTTTACGCTGGATACGCTGTCGAGACTGGTCGCCCGTATCGCGAAGCCGGACAAACGGACAAAGAACGGCAGCGCATGACTGTCATGCTCTCTCCGGCGCCGGTCGCCAGTCCGGCGCCGGATCCACTAGCGACGTTGCGGGAATATCGCTCGCTCGCGCCCTGGGGTCTGCGCGACCTCACCGCCATTGCCGCCGGCATTCTGGATGTGTCCGGCGTGGTGCCGGTGAGCCCGGTCGCCCGATCGCGTCCTACTGAACGAACTATCCGGTTCTACGTCGCCCGGGGGCTGGTAAGTCCACCCGAAGGCCGGGGCACCGCAGCGACGTACGGCTACCGCCACCTGCTTCAGGTGCTTGCCGTCAAGCTGCGGCAAATGGAAGGTGCCACGCTTGAGGCGATCGTTCGGGAAATGGGCGGCGTGACCGGCGATACCGTCGAGCGGCGGGTCGCATCGACCATTGGCCCCCGCTTGCCGGGTCCATCCTCCCTCGAGTTGGAGCGCGGTCCCAGGTCGGGCCGCGGCCGGGTGGGACGGGCCCTCGAGGGATGGATTGCCCCACCCCCCACTGGCAGCGGCTCGGAGCCGACCTCCTGCCGGAAGATCCCGATCGGGCCCGGCGTGGAGCTGATCGTGGACGACCGCCATCCCGCTCTGCGCCGGCCGGACGCCACCTCCACGCTGGCCGCCGGTGTCCGGTCGCTTCTGGAGGGGCTGCTGCACGGAAGCTGAGCAACTCGTCACCATCCCGTCAGGCCCGACGGTGTACCCGCTTCAGGGCTGATACCCACTCAACATCGGAGGACGGTCCATGGGACTGATCCTTTTCTTGGTCGTCATCGCCGTAATCGTGTTGTGGATTATAGGAGCCTACAACGGGCTGGTCGCCTTGAAGAACCGGGTCGCGAATGCGTGGAAACAGATCGATGTGCAGCTCAAGCGGCGCCACGATCTGATTCCGAACCTGGTGAACACCGTAAAAGGCTCCATGGATTTCGAGCGCTCGACTCTCGAAGCCGTAATCTCGGCCCGCAACAAGGCGGTGTCGGCGACTGGAGTGCAGGCGACGGCCAAAGCGGAGGGTGAGCTGACGCAGGCGCTTGGCCGCCTGTTCGCATTGACGGAGAACTATCCCGACCTCAAGTCGAATCAGAACGTGCTTCAGCTACAGGAGGAGCTGACGAGCACGGAAAACAAGATTGGCTTCGCGCGTCAGCTCTACAACGATACGGCCACCGAGTACAACACCAGGCAGATGCAGTTTCCAACCAACCTCGTCGCTGGACTGGCCAAGGCCTCCCCCGCCGATCTGTGGGAGATCCAGGACGCAGGCGAGAGGGCGGTACCTACGGTCGACCTCTCCTTACCGAAACCGCCGGCCGCGTGAGCGAGACCGACCTTTTTGCGCAGCAGGAAGCAAATCGGCGGCGTTCGACATGGCTGGTGGTAGGGTTCGTGCTGTTCTTTGCCTGGGTCGGCTTTGGAGGGGATCTCGCGTTCGGTCTGCTGACGCGGAATGCTCCCTCCGGAGCGTACCATCACGTCGTTCCCATCATAGGCATCGTCGCCACCCTGGTGGCCGGCGGAATCTGCTGGTACTCGTGGCGCTACGGAGCGGAGCGGGTACTGTGGGCGACCGGCGCCTGGGAGGTCGTCGAGCCGGCGACTTTGGAGCAGAAGCAGCTGGTCAATGTTGTCGAGGAGATGGCAATCGCAGCCGGCCTGCCCAAGCCGCGAATCTGGATCGTTCCGGATGACGATCCCAATGCGTTTGCCACCGGCCGCGATCCCAACACCGCGAGCATCGCCGTCACCGAAGGGTTGTTAAAGGCTCTGAACCGGGAGGAGCTTCAGGGGGTCGTCTCGCACGAGATGTCCCACATCCGAAACCTCGACACCCGCCTGATGACGCTGCTCGCGGCGATGGTAGGATCGATTGCCCTCATGTCGGACGGCATGGGCCGGATGATGCGGTTCGGAAGCTTCGGAGGGACGGGCGGAGGGGAGAAAGGGGAGAAGGGGAAGGGGAGCCCGCTAGGCCTCGTAATCCTGGTCTTCTGGCTGCTCACCCTGATCATTGCTCCGATCGTCTCGCGGGTGCTCGCGATGGCGGTGAGTCGCAAGCGCGAGTATCTGGCCGATGCCACCGGGGCACAGTTAACCCGAAATCCCGCCGCGCTCGCGTCGGCGCTGGAAAAGCTTGCCGCCGCCTCAGCTCCGACGCGGGCCATCACGCTGGGCGCCGCGCATCTTTGTATCGTGGACCCGACCGGTAATCGGTTTGCGAATGCGGAAGGCTTCCTGGGTGACGTCTTTGCTTCTCACCCACCGATCGCACAGCGGATCATTCGGCTCAAGGGGATGGCGTATCAGGATGCGAAGAGGAGCGGAGCACAGATACAGACCGCATAAACTGTTCACGCGGTTTCTACTAACTCCGCTCGTCGTCGAGGAAGACCAAGGCGGCTCTGCGGCCCACTACTTCCGCGAGCGCGTTGTAGACTGACGGGTCGAGAACGGTCCCCACCAGGTCACGCATGCGCTCGACCGCGACCTGAGGGTCCATTCTCTCCTGGTAGGGGCGGGAGGTGGTGAGCGCGTCGTAGATCTCAACTGTGCCGATAATGCGTGCACCGAGCGGAATGTTCTCTCCCGCCAGCCGGTCGGGATATCCCTTCCCGTCCCAACGCTCGTGGTGGCTCCGCACGAAAGCAATCACATGCTGCAGATGGACCAGAGGGGCCAGGATCTGCGACCCGACCACGACGTGTTCCTTGATGTGCTCGAATTCCCGGTCGGTGAGTGGGCCCTGCTTCGCCAGGACATCTTCGCGAATCCCGATTTTGCCGATGTCGTGGAGCCGCCCGCCGGTGCGCACGGACTCGATCTCCTCGTCCGAACAGTGCATGGCGGCAGCGATCATGGCCGACATGTCCGCGACTCGGGCCGAATGGCCCCGCAAGTACGGATCCTTGGCCTCGAGCGCGTTTACCAGAGCTTCGAGCGTCGCAAGTGAAATGCGCTCGAGATTCTGCCGCTCGATCTGAACTTGAGCCGTCTGAACAGCGACCGCTTCCTTGAGCCATTGAGTCAGGTGCTGGCTGTCGAGCCGGCTCCTTCGCTCGTGCAGCGCGCGTTGAATGGCGCGCGCCAGGTGCGCGAGGTCGATGGGCTTGGTGAGATAGTCCATCGCCCCACGCTGCATGCAGAGCGCGGCGCTCGTGGCATCGTTCACGGCGGTCAGCATGAGAAGTGCGAGGTGAGGCTCGAGCTGTATCAGGCGGGGCACCAGATCGATGCCGTTGGTGCCAGGCAGGTTCACGTCGAGCAGCATCCCGGTCACCTTGTGGCGCCGGAGCAGCTCCACGGCGTCCTCCCCGGTCTTGGCGGTGAGGACTTCATAGCCTTGCTGGAGGAGGAACTTCCGCACCGCGTTGCGGATCGACTCTTCGTCGTCCACGACCAGGAAGGTCACCGGACCGTCGGTCAGCGGCACACGCACTCCGTACGGCTGCAGCGGCTGCACGCCGTCGAACTCGTCACGCCGACATGAGAGTCACCGCTGCCGGCGATTTGGGGGTGGGGAAGGTTTGGAGGAACCTACGGGCCCCCGCCGGACCGGTCAACGCTGGTCAGGTCAATCGATGAAATCGACCCGAACCGCGCGGGGTATGACCCCCGCCTGGTGGCCCTGGTCCAAAAGACGTTGCACCGCGGCGCGACCGCGGGGGCCGTAATCGATCGTCCACTGATTCACGTACATCCCCACGAACCGATCGGTTCGCTCTTCGCTCAGTCCCCGGCTGAACTGACGGGCATGGGACAACGCAGAAACTCGATGCTCGAGGCCATACTCGATGCTGGCTTTGAGGTCGCGGGCGATCTGGCGCATCACCCGCTCTCCCAGATCCCGCCGAACCACGTTCCCCCCCAAAGGAAGCGGGAGACCGGTGCGCGCCAGCCACCAGGCTCCCAGATCGGCCCAGAGGTCGAACCCCTGATCGGCGTACGTGAGCTGACCTTCATGGATGAGAAGCCCGACGTCCACCTTGCCCTCGGCAACGGCGGACTCGATCTGGTCGAACGGAATGACCATCGCGTCAAAGGACGGCTGGAACAAGCGAAGGGCGAGGTAGGCCGTCGTCAGTTTGCCGGGCACGCCGACCCGCCGGCCGCGAAGTGCTGCCTGGGGATCGCCGGGGCACGACGTGCGTGCCACCAGCCGAGGACCGTAGCCGTCTCCCATCGACGCTCCGCTGCCGAGGAGCGCGTAGCGGTCCGCCAGGTGTGCGTAGGCGTGAATCGATACGGCAGACACCTCGAGCTCACCAGCCAGCGCGCGCCGGTTGAGGGTCTCGATATCCGCGAGCTCGTGGACATAGCGCAGCTCGCCCGTATCAATCTTCCCCTCCGCGAGCGCATAAAACATGAATGCGTCATCGGAATCCGGACTGTGGGCGACGTGAATCATTTTCGTCATTTGCTCGGTTCAGTAAAGGAAAAGCACGAACAGTGAACGGGGGTTCCAGCGTTGGGCGGGCCTCCCGTTTACCGTTCACCGCTTACCGTTCACGCTGTTTCTTATCTCAGACTCCGCCTTCTTCTTGAACGCCTCAATCGCCGGCTGGTGCTCCCGGTATTCCGGCCGGCTGGCCCGCTCCTCAGCTTGGTAATGCTGAAGGAAGTCGCGGTATGCCTTCCGTCGCATGGTGTCGTTCTGGGCCACGTCGGCAGCGGTACCCCGGATCAGGAACCCGAAGAGATGTCCCGGTTGGATCTGCTCGATGGTATCCGCGAGAGCCAGGGCCGCCGGCACTCCGCCCGTGCCTAGCATGAGCAATGCTGCATGGTATCGAGCGTCCACGTCGATCGTATCGAGCTGCGAGTAGGCTCCGAGCGCCATAGGCGTAAATGCCTTCACGGTTGCCGAGTCCCCACGATCCGCAGCGGACATCACGCGATTGAACAGGCGATCGAAACGCTCACGGGGCGACATCTGACTGATGTCCGGCGCGGCTCCGGCGGACGAGCCGCCGGCAAAAGGCACCGCGCCTCCGGCTCCCGGGTTAGCCATCTCCGGTGTGGCCGGAGCCGGGGTGCCTCGAGCCACCCACCATACGATGACGCCGATCAGAACTGCGACCACAGATCCCGCCACGATCCAGGCGGTCTGCTCGGATCGTCTTGCAGACCCGCCTATCGATCCGACGCCAGCCGCGCTTGGCGCGAGGGGTCGGCCGCACCGGTGACAAAACCTCGCCCGACTCGACAGCTCCGCCCCGCAGTGGCTGCAGCGACGAGGCCCCAGGCTGGCGCCGCAATGGCCGCAGAATTTGGCTCCGGCCGGGGCGACCGCGCCGCAAGTAGCGCAGCTGATGGTCGACGGTTCGGTCATGCCGTTATGCTTCGCAGGTCGTGTGGGGGCAGAAAGGTAACCCCTCTCCCGCGGCGTGGGAGCCGTTTTTACCTTCATCCCAACTCCTCACAAATAGAGGTCGCATGGCGTCCACTCCGGCCCGCCCAGCGCGGGAGAGCTTTCCGACCGACCTGAGCGGGGCCGGTAAGCGGGACATCATGGGGCTGGCCGAGCAGTTTCACGTCGATTTTCTGCGATTGCAGTTCACCGACATCCTAGGCGTCAACAAGAATGTGGAGGTTCCACACAGCCAGTTCGACAAGGCGCTGGACGGCGAGATCATGTTCGACGGCTCATCGATCGAAGGATTCGTCCGAATCGAGGAGTCGGACATGCTACTCAAGCCCGACCTGTCCACGTTTCGCATCCTGCCCTACGAGGACGAAGGAGGCCGGGTCGCCCGTCTGCTGTGTGACATCCATACTCCCGACGGCGCGCCTTTCGCGGGTTGCCCGCGAACCACGCTCAAGCGGCAGATCGACCACGCAAAGAAACTCGGCTTCACCATGATGGCCGGATGCGAGGCCGAGTTCTTCTTGTTCGAGATGGCGCCGGACGGATCGCCGAGCACGGAGACCCACGACTCGGCGGCCTACTTCGATCTCACTCCGGTGGACAAAGGCGAAGAGATTCGGCGCGTGATCGTCGAACACCTCGAGATCATGGGGTTCGAAGTGGAGGCGGCTCACCACGAGGTGGCGCCCGGGCAACACGAGATCGACTTTCGCTACGCTGACGCACTCACCACCGCGGACAACCTTGCGACCTTCCGCTTCATCGTTCGGGATGTGGCGCGCCGGCTCGGATTTCTCGCCTCGTTCATGCCCAAGCCGATCCAGGGCCAGAACGGGAGCGGAATGCACACGCACCAATCGCTGTTCAAGGGCAAGGAGAACGCCTTCTACGCCGCCAACGGTGAGCACCAACTGTCGAACGTTGCATTGTCTTACATCGAGGGATTACTGCAACACGCCCGCGGCTTTTGCGCCATTACCAACCCGCTCATCAACAGCTACAAACGGCTGGTGCCAGGCTACGAAGCCCCGGTCAATGTTGCCTGGTCCATGCGCAACCGGTCGCCGCTGGTCCGCATTCCCGACCGCCGCGGGCTGTCCACCCGGTGCGAGCTCCGGATGCCCGATCCCTCGGCCAATCCCTATTTGGCGCTCACCGTCCAGCTTGCCGCAGGACTCGACGGCATCGAGCAAAAGCTGCCTGCCCGTGAGCCGGTCAACCGAAACATCTTTCGGATGAGCTTCCGCGACCGCCGGAAATATCGGATCGACGAACTACCGAGAGATCTCCACGAGGCGCTGGAATACTTCCAGAAAGACGACGTCATCAAGGCGGCGCTGGGTGAGCATCTCACCGAGCGATTCCTCGAGGCCAAGAGGGAGGAAGTATCGCAGTACAACCTCCAGGTGAGCCGGTGGGAGATCGACAACTATCTCGGTCGCTACTAGGCGTTTCCGGTTTATTACTCGATCTCGACGGAACGCTTTACGCTGATGGCGCTCCGGTCCGCGGAGCGCCCGAAACGGTGGGTGCGCTCCGCCGTGCTGCGATCCCGTTCCGCTTCGTCACCAACACCACGAGTCGCCCCCGCGCGGGTGTGGTAGCCCGTCTTCGGGAATACGGATTCGCGGCCGAGCCGGAAGAGGTTCTGACGCCTATAACGGCAGCCCGCCGACTCGCCCGTGAGCGCGGGATCAGCGTCCTCGCACCGTTTCTTGCGTCAGCCTCTCTCTACGACCTCGAGGGTCTCGAGCTTCGGGGCGGAACCTCCGGACACGCGCCGGCCGACACGCTGCCCCAGGCGGTACTGGTAGGCGACCTGGGGGAGCAGTGGACCTACGCCCTCATGCAAGAGGCGTTCAGCTACCTGGTCGATGGCGCATCACTCATCGCCTTGTCACGGGATCGTTATTGGTGGAACAACGGTAGACTGGCGCTGGATGCCGGGCCGTTCGTGGCCGCGCTCGAGTACGCCACGTCGCGCGAGGCAGTGCTCGTGGGGAAGCCGAGTCCCGACTTCTTCCAGGCTGCCGCTTCGGAGCTGGGTACAACCGCGGTGAAAGGACAGGTTGCGATGATCGGAGACGACCTGTGGTCCGACGTCCGCGGCGCTCAACAGGCGGGATACCGCGGGTGGCTGGTGCGGACCGGCAAATTCCGCGAAGACGCACTGCGCGACAGCGGAATCAGACCGGATCGAATTCTCGATACCATTGCGGACCTGCGCGATCACGCCGAGGCGCTCGCCGGGTGAGTCGATTTCACCTCGCGGCGCTCGCCCTGATTCTGGGCGGCGGACCGCTGTGCGCCCAGTCCCCGCCCGACTCGGGGCGCGCTCCGATCATCCGGGGCGTCATCGTGGATCCCCGCGACATCTTCGAGCCTGCTGAAGCTCAGGCCAGCTCGCTGGTCCGCTTTGCCAATTCGATTCACGCGACGACCCGGCGAAGCGTGGTGGAGCGCGAGCTCCTCTTCAAGGCGGGAGACCCGTTCGACTCCGCCAAAGTCGCGGAGACGGCTCGCAACCTTCGGGCGCTCGGCATCTTTCGCCGCGTCATCATCGACAGCATCCATACCGACTCGGGAACCGTCCTTCGGGTGACGACCA
>JBKPOS010000132.1:0-28814 GCA_046733215.1 Gemmatimonadota bacterium | reverse complement strand
ATCGGCGCCGAGCGCTTCCTGGCCGAGATCAAGACCACCGCCAACCTGCAGCATCCGCACATCCTGCCGCTCCACGATTCCGGCGAAGCAGGCGGGACCGTCTTCTACGTGATGCCGTTCGTGGAAGGGGAATCCCTGCGTGACCGGCTCACTCGTGAACGCCAGCTCCCCATTGCCGATGCAGTCCGCATCGCTACCGAGGTGGCGAGCGCTCTGGACTACGCCCACCGGCATGGTGTCGTGCACCGCGACATCAAGCCGGAGAATATCCTGCTGCACGACGGTCGGGCGTTGGTGGCGGACTTCGGTATCGCTCTCGCGGTGAGCAGCGCCGGCGGGACCCGCATGACGGAAACGGGCATGTCGCTTGGCACGCCCTATTACATGAGTCCCGAGCAGGCGATGGGCGAGCGCGACATCACCGCGAAAACCGATGTGTATGCGCTGGGCGCGACGCTGTACGAGATGCTGGTCGGTGAGCCGCCGTTCACCGGGCCCTCGGCGCAAGCGATCATCGCGCGGGTGGTGACCGAGGAGCCGCGCTCGCTCACGGTGCAACGCAAGACGATTCCGCCCCATGTGGCGACCGCGGTGCAGATCGCGCTGGCCAAGCTGCCGGCCGATCGCTTCCCTACTGCGGCGCAGTTCGCCGAGGCACTCGAGAAGCCTGGTGTCACGGTACCGGTGGCGCGGACTCCGGCGCTTCTGCTCGCTCCGGATGATCGCCGGTGGCGGAGTTACTTCTGGGTGGCTGCTGCGGTGGCGCTTGCTGCGGTCAGTCTGGCCGTGTGGGGATGGACTCGCGCCCGAAGCGCGTCCGTTCGGCCAGCAGAATGGCAGTACGTCTCGATCAGTGACAGCGGCAGTCTCACTCCAAATGACCTTCCTTTTGCGCTATCTCCGGAGGGCGGGGTTCTGGTCTTTAGGGACGGCCGCCAGAACGGGCTGCTTTGGATCAAGCGCCGGGGTGCACTGGACCCCGTTCCACTTACCGGCACGGAGCGAGCCAGAAGTCCGGTGTTCTCCCCGGACGGCAAGTGGATCGCCTTCGTCGCCGACCGACAGCTGAAGAAGGTCCGGGCGCTCGGCGGATCGGTCGTGTCGCTGTCAGACTCGGCGGCGGGAGACTTCGGCGGTACGGCCTGGCTGGATGACGGCACGATTCTCTACGTGACTCCGAACTTTCAGGAGCTGCGAAGGGTGAGCGCTAGTGGGGGGCCGAGCAGCCTCGCGCTGCGCCTCGACAGCACACTGTCAGGCGGTGGGATCGGCGGCCCGATGCCGCTGCCCGGCGCGCGAGGGGCTTTCTATCAGTGGTGCACGGCCACCTGTCTGAACATGAGGGTGCACGTGCTCGACCTTCGCACCGGCAAACAGAGAATACTCCTCGAGAATGCGGCAGCGGCCGCGTATCTCCCTTCGGGCTATCTGTTGTACGTACGGCGGGATGGCGTCGGACTGGTCGCGCCGTTCGATCTCGACCGGCTGGAGGTAACCGGTCCTGCGGTTCCGGTGCTCGAGCGAGTTCAGGTGACCCCAGGCGGATACGCGCTGTTGGCGTGGTCCCAGTCAGGCTCGCTGGCCTACGTGATGGGAGCAGGCAGGTCGTCCGACGACATCATGGTGCGGGTCAGACGCGATGGCACTGCCTCGCCGATCGATTCGACCTGGCATGGACAGTTCAACGCTCTCGCCCTCTCACCGAATGGGCGTCGCGTGGCCGTAAGTGTCGGCGTCCCTAATGGCACCGGGGGGAATGTCTGGATCAAGCAGCTCGACCACGGGCCGTTCACGAGATTGACGTTCGGAGGTGCTGATCGCCGACCGATCTGGTCGCCCGACGGCCGAACGGTGGCTTTCCTGCGCGACAGCGGCGCGACTACGATGGTGTATGCTCGTCCCGCTGACGGTAGCGGCGAGGACCGGCTCCTGGCTCGTCTCGACCGTCAGATTCAGGAAGCTTTCTGGTCCCACGACGGCCAGTGGCTCATCCTGCGGACCGACAACGGCACATCTGGCGCCGGCGACGTGGTGGGCGTGCGGCTCAGGGGGGATACGACGCCCGTGCCGCTAGTGGCGACACCCTTCACTGAGCTACACCCGGCGCTCTCGCCCGATGGGCGCTGGCTGGCCTACACCTCGAACGAGTCGGGAATCAACGAGGTCTACGTCCGCCCATTTCTCAACTCGGCCGGTGGTCGCTGGCAGATCTCGAACGGAGGTGGGTCCGAGCCGAGATGGTCGCCCAAGGGCAACGAGCTTTTCTTCCTCGATCGATCGCCCTGGCTCAATGCGGCCCAGGTGCAGACGGCGCCGACGTTTGCCGTGAGTGAGGTCCGACCCCTGTTCGACGCAAGTCAGTTCTCGAGCGATCCTTTTCATCAATCCTACGATGTCACTCCTGACGGAAGTGCTTTCATCTTCGGCAGCCCGCGCCAACAGGGCGCAAGGGCGAGCGGTTTCAGGCTGGTCTGGGTGGACAACTGGTTCAGCGACCTGCAGGCGCGCGTGAAGCAGTAGTTCAGTTATGCGGGGCGTTGGGTCCCAGCACCACCTTCACCAGATCGCCGGCCAGGTCCCCGCGATCCGGAACCGTCTCCAGATTCATCATGAACGCGACGACGATGCGCTTGGCCGGCAGCAGGTAGAGCAGGGCGCAGACCTGGGGCGTACCACCGCCGTGCGAGACTTCCTGCACTCCAAACCAGTCCCCCAGCGCCCAGCCGAGTCCGTAGCCCTCCTTGGTGACTGAATCCGTCGGCGCCCGCTGCACCTCCCACATGAGGCGCCGTGAGCTGTCGGCGACGAGCTTCCCGGCCAACACGGCGAGCCCGAAGCGCACGAGATCGGTCGGGGTCGAGACGAAACCGCCGGCCGGAATCCGATTGCTCATGTCGTCATGGATCGAATTGATGAGCTTGCCCTGTTCGTCCAACACGTAGCCGCTCACGCGATGGGGAATGATCGGTCTCGGATCGTCGAGCAGCGTGTGTGACATGCCGGCCGGTCCAAAGATCCTGCGGTTCATGTAGTCCATGTACGACATGCCAGAAGCACCCTCGATGGCGCAGCCCAGCACGTCGTAGTTGTAGGAGCTGTAGTGGAATTGGCTGCCGGGTTGAAACAAGAGTGAGTCGCCGCCGAAGATCGCGACCGAGGCCTCGATGGTGTCGTAGTGCTTGTAGTTGCTTTCCTCGTCCATGGTCTTGTCCCTGATCCCGCTGCGATGCGCCAGCAGCTGGCGCGCGGTCACCGGCCAGCGCTTTTCGGGAAAGGCGCGACAGTATTTCTGGATCGGGGCATCGAGATCGAGTTTGCCCTGCTGCCAGAGCTGCACGACCGCGGTCGCCGTCATCGGCTTTCCGATCGACGCGGTGCGGAACATGGAACGAGTGGTCACCGGGATGGAATCTTCCAGGTCGGCAAGCCCGTAGGCCTTGGACCACACCAGGTGCTGGTCGAGGCCGATCGCGACCGACAGTCCGGGCACATGGTGCGCCGTCATGTAGTCTGAGATCACGGCATCGGCCCGCTGGACCTTGCTCCGGGGCAGAGTCGAGACCGCGCTCTGGGCGGCTGCGGACGCGCACATGAGGAACGAGAGGGCGACGGCCACTGGAAGCTGAAGCACGCGGCGCATGCCGGAACGATAGACCGGACCAGCTCGCCGATCTATCACCAACCAAAGGGTTCTGGTACGGGGCGAAGGTCGACTACACTGGCCGAGCCTCGATCTCAGGCATCACACGAT
This sequence comes from Gemmatimonadota bacterium, assembly GCA_046733215.1. Classification (GTDB taxonomy): domain Bacteria; phylum Gemmatimonadota; class Gemmatimonadetes; order Gemmatimonadales; family GWC2-71-9; genus DASQPE01. The sequence goes on along the minus strand of JBKPOS010000132.1, from coordinate 25,063 downwards.
GCAGCCGACGATACGCCCGCGGCGTCGTCCCGGTGTGCTCCCGGAACACTCGGGTGAAATGCGACTGGCTGGAAAAGCCGCAGCTGAGCGCGACCTCGTTGATGGACCGTCTGCGATCGAGCAATACCGAGCGAGCCTCTTCGATCCGCCGCGCACGCAGGTATTGACCCACCGACGTACCGTACGCAGCCCGGAAGGCCGCGGCGAGGTGGACCGGATGCACTCCGGCTTCGGCGGCCAGCGCCGCAAGCGTGAGCCGTTCCGCAAGGTTTCCGTTCAGCGCCTCACGGGTTCGCTCGAGCCACGCCGGCGGTCGCCGGATCGGGGTTTCGGGCTGGCGAACGAACTCGGCGCTGAGTGCGAGAACCAGCCCCTCGAGGGCGAGCGGGGTCGCCCTGTCGGGCGAGCAGAATTCGAAAAAGATCTGTTCCAGCAGCCAGCGTGCTCTCGGTCCGGTGCGGGCCAGTGCGTAGTCGCCATTTAACTGCTCGAGACCCATTTGGGCCAGCCACGCCGGTTCGGGCTCCACAAAAAAGGACGCGACGCCTTCGGGTGAGACCTGATCGGTGTGCTCGATTCCGCGAGGTCGAAAGAGCGCTACCGAAGGCTGATATACCACGTCCCGGTGCCGGAATCGCTGGAGGTATCGACCCCTGAGCACCAGGCAGAACGCCGCGGTCTCGTGACAGTGCCATGGAGTCCGCAGGTTCGGCGGGCACTGGTTCTCGCTCAGAATGAAGCAGCCTAGCCGCAAAGTCTTCTTGCGGGTGCCGAAATGCCAGCCGGGCCTGACCGTGTCGTTCAGCGGCATGGTGATGTTCCCCCATGAGGATTGGACCTCCGCTTCCGCTACTCCGCCCGTTTGCCGTATCTTCGGGCGTGCCGATAGAGAAGAAGCTCACTGCCGCGCTCGCCGACCGCTACCGCATCGAACGCGAGCTCGGTGCGGGCGGGATGGCAACAGTGTATCTCGCCGAGGATCTCAAGCACCGCCGCCGCGTAGCCATCAAGGTACTCCGCCCGGGGATCTCCGAGGCTCTCGCCGCGGAGCGGTTCCTGCGGGAAGTAGAGATCGCGGCCGGGCTCACTCACTCCCACATCCTCCCCGTGTATGACTCGGGCCAGGCCGATGGTCTTCTCTATTATGTGATGCCGTACGTCGCTGGAGAGTCTCTCCGGCAAAAAATCGCGCGGGAAGGCGCGCTTCCCGTTCCCGAGGCGGCCCGGTTGCTCCACGAGGTCGCCGATGCGCTCGGCAAGGCCCATCGCGACGGCATCGTCCATCGGGACGTGAAGCCGGAGAATATTCTCCTTTCCGACGGTCATGCCCTGGTCGCCGATTTCGGTGTAGCCAAGGCGGTCAGCGAAGCGGGGAGCAAGGGGAACCTCACCAGCGCAGGTATGGCTGTCGGAACGCCGGCCTACATGTCCCCGGAGCAGGCGGCCGGCGATCCCCACGTGGACCATCGGGCGGACCTGTATGCACTCGGCGTCGTTGCCTACGAGATGCTTACCGGACAACCGCCCTTCACCGGCGGAACCCCGCAACAGATTCTCGCGGCTCAGGTAACCACGCCGCCGCCGCCGATACTCGGGCATCGAGCCGGCCTTCCGCCATCTCTGGCCGACCTGGTGATGCGCCTTCTCGCCAAGCACCCGGCCGACCGGCCTCAAAGCGCCGAGCAGCTTTTCCCGACGCTCGAAGCCGCCTCGACGCCCAGCGGGGTCACAGCTGCGCTGCCGAGCGCGGTCAACGTGCCCGCACGACGCTCTCCGCGATGGAAGGCGCTGGCGGCAGTGGCCGCGCTGGTTGTGGTGGCCGCGCTCGGGATACTGATTGCTCGCAAGCGACAGCCGGCACATGCCGTGGCACCCCCGGTCGATGCGGCTCGCTCTGTGGCTGTTCTTCCCTTTACGAATTTGAGCGGGGACAGTGCCAACGAGTACTTCAGCGACGGCATCAGCGAGGAGATTCTGAACGCCGTCGGCCAGCTGCCCGGCGTGCTCGTGGCTGGCCGCAGCTCGGCGTTCGCATTCAAGGGGAAGAACGTCTCGGTGAGCGAAGTCGCCCAGCGCCTCGGCGTGGTACACGTGCTGGAGGGCAGCGTGCAGCGGGCAGGTAATCGGGTGCGCATCACCGCTCGGCTGGTGGATGCGCGCACCGGGTATCTGCGCTGGTCGGACAAGTACGATCGAGATGCAACCGACGTCTTCGCAGTGGAAGACGAGATCTCGCGGGCGATCGCGAACGCCTGGCGGGTGGAGCTCGCCGATCGGGGCTAGCCTGCAACGTCGACGCAGGAGACCGATGATGCCCAGGCGCACGATCTCTACCTGCTCGGCCTGCACCACTTGAACCACCGGACTTCAGACCGGGATCTCGAGATCGCAGCGGACTATTTCGAAAAGGCCGTGGCGCGCGACTCGGGATACGCACGTGCGTACGCGGGTTTGGCAAACGCAAAAGTGCTGCTGACCGAGTACACGACCACTCCGGGCCCCGGTCTCATTCCGGCGGGCCGGGCAGCGGCCACCCGTGCCTTGGCGCTCGACAGCTCACTGGCCCAGGCTCATCTGGCTTATGCCTATCTGCTCAAGTCATACGACTGGGATTGGAAGGGGGCCGAGCGGGAATTCGGTAAGACGATTGAGCTGGATCCCAATCTCGCGACTGCACATCAATGGTTGAGCGAGCTGCTGCTCGACCAGCGACGCCTGCCTGAGTCCCGCGTGGAGCTGGGGAAGGCACTTGCGCTCGATCCGGTATCGCCGGTGATGCGCCTTCAAGAGGGTCAGTACTATCGAAGTGCCGGGCACCCTGACTCCGCCGCGGCGGCATTCCGCCGGGCGACGGTGCTCAATCCTCGATTCTTCCAGGCCTACTCCGAGGACGCAATGCTGGCCATCGAGCGAAAGCGCTACGACGAGGCCAGGAGCTTGTTTCGCCAGGCGGGTGAGGCGTTGCAAATATCGTCCACTCCGACGATCGCGTTCGTGAACGGGATCGAGCATCCGGAGGCGCGCCCCGAGGCGGTTCGAGCCGTGGATGCAATGGTCGCGGCCCGCGCGTTCCCCGGTGTGATCCTGGCCCGTTTCTACACCCTGCTGGGTGAACACGACAAGGCGCTGGATCTGCTCGAGCAGGCCGTCGCACACCGAGCGCCGTTCACCACCTACATCAATCGCTGGCCCGAGCTGGATCGGCTGGCGGGCGAGCCCAGATTCAAGGCAGTGTTGCGCCGCATCGGACTGCCGGAAGGGGTGAAGCCACGATGACCGGCCTGCTCGTTCCCGGGACGCGTCGTCACAGCCTGCTCGCCGGAGTACTCGGCGCCGCCATGTTGAGCGGATGCGCCAAGACGCCCGAACCAACCCCCACGCCGGTCCAAGGCCTCGGCTCGCTTTCGTTTCCTGTCACCACTCCGTCCGACTCGGCGAGGCAGGCGTTTGTCCGCGGTACGCTGCTGCTCTACCTGTTCCACTACGGCGAGGCACGCGAGTCATTTCGCGTCGCGGAAGCGGCCGATCCCGGCTTCACCATGGCCTACTGGGGCGAGGCAATGGCCTGGAACTATGCCGTCTGGAACATGCAGCAGCCCGACTCGGCGCGAGCGGTGCTCGCCAAGCTTGCTCCCACAGCCGAGGCGCGGCACAAAGCGGCGCGATCGCAGCGGGAGGCGACTTACCTCGACGCGGTCGAGATCCTGTACGGTCCCGGATCGAAACCGGCCCGCGATACGCTCTACGAAGCTGCTATGGCAAAGCTCTCGGCGGCGTATCCCACCGACGACGAGGCGAAACTGTTCCACGCGCTGTCGCTGCTCGGTTTGAACCAGGGTGTGCGGGACGTGCCGACTTATCTGCGCGCGGCCGACATCTCGGATGAAGTATTTCGTCGTCATCCGGATCACCCGGGGGCGTCCCACTACCTGATTCACGCACTCGACGATCCCGCCCACGCCGCCCGGGGACTCGAAGCAGCCCGCGCGCTCGCGCGCTCGTCGCCCGACGCAGGCCACGCTCAGCACATGACCTCGCACATCTTCCTGGCGCTCGGGATGTGGAACGAGGTCGTCGCCGCGAACGAGAATACCATGCGGGTAATGGGTCAGCAGATGGCGGCTCACGGTCATCACCACATGTCGGCCTGCGGGCACGGCCAGACCTGGCTCACCTACGGTTACCTGCAGGTGGGCAAGCTCGATACCGCGAAAGCACTCCTGCGCGCCTGTCAGCGCCAGGCGGAAGCGGATTCGTCCAGCCTGACCGAAAACGACACAGATCCCGACGCGTCCTCCATCGGGTCCGCAGTGTACGTGTGGTCCCTCTACGTCATTGACACCGAGAGCTGGTTGGGTGATGACATCGCCTGGAATCCGGGTTTAGGGCAGGCGACCACCGCTCCTGCGGCGTCTTATCACTTCACCCAGGCGTTCGCAGCTGCACGCCGGGGTGATCTGAGTGCCTGTCGCGAACACACAGCACGGTTCCGGTCGGCACGCACGGCGCTTCAAGAGCAGAAGCCGAAGGAGAACCCCGGGCCAGGGACCGAGCAATACTTGTCCGGGCTGGCGGTACTCGACCTCGAGCTCGAAGGACTTCTAGCCCTCGGCGCCGGCGACGAGCGCGGGCTCGCGACGCTGCGTCGCGCGACTGTACTCGAGGACAGCATGGCGTACGCCTTCGGTCCCCCGACCGTGAACAAGCCGTCTCACGAGTTGCTGGGTGAGGAGTTGGCTCGGTTCAGCCGGCCAGCTGAGGCGGAGCAGGAGTTTCGGGCGGCGCTGGAACGGACGCCGCATAGAGTGGTAAGCGTCAAAGGTCTGAACCGGGCTCTGGTCGCGCAAGGAAAGCCGGCCCAGGCCGACTCTCTCGCCGCGCTGGCCCCGCGCTAGCTCGCAGGGCCGTATGATCGTCCACCTCATTGACGGCACCTACGAGCTGTTCCGCCACTTCTACGGCGCTCGCAGAGCCAAGAAGGGCGACCAGCCATTCGCGGCAGTCGCCGGCGTGCTCCATATGGTCGCCAAGATGCTCGAGGACGGCGCCACTCATCTCGGCGTCGCCACCGATCATATCATCGAATCGTTCCGGAACGAGCTGTGGCCCGGTTACAAGACGGGTGCCGGCATCGACCCGGTGCTGTGGTCCCAGTTTCATCCCCTCGAAGAGGCGCTCGTCGCGATGGGCGTCACCACCTGGCCGATGGTCGAGCTGGAGGCGGACGATGCGCTCGCGTCTGCGGCACACATTGCCGCTCGCGACGAAAGGGTGGACAAGGTGTGCATCTGGACACCCGATAAGGACCTGGCCCAATGCGTGGTGGGTGATCGCGTGGTGCAGCTCGACGGCCGTCGCAAGGCGATCTACGACGAGGCCGGCGTGCGTGCCAAATACGGTGTCGCTCCCGCGTTCATTCCCGATTATCTGGCGCTGATCGGTGACTCCGCTGATGGTTATCCCGGGATTCCGGGATGCGGACCCAAGACTGCCGCGACCCTGATCAATCGATACGGCCACCTCGAGCGGTTTCCCAGGGAGGCGCTCGATCACGACCGCGAGCTTGCGCTGCTCTTCAAGACGCTCGCAACGCTCCGAACGGACTCGCCCCTGTTCGAAGACGTGGAGGAGTTGAGGTGGCGCGGACCCACGCCGGCATTCGCAGGCGTTGCGCACAAGGTGGATGCCCGTCTGAATCAGCGAGTAAAGGATCTGGAGCTGCGACTGACGGAAAAGGAGGCCTGAGCGGCGTTACTGGTACTGGATGTAGACCGGCTGTGGAGAGAGTGACAGCACCTCGTCCGGCGTCATCATCGGACGATCGTTCTTGTAGAACAGCTTGAATCCGGTGAACTGCACCGGCTCCTTCACGATGAAATCGCGGTACACGCTCCGCTTGAGCGGCCGACCCCCGAAGCCGTCCATGTCGATCACCAACTGCACCCGCGCGTCGAGCGCGATATCACGGTAGTTCGTGAGCATGCGCTGGGTGAAACGGTGGACGATGAGGACCTTGGGCGGCAGCTTGAGGCTGTCCACCAACCCGGCCAGCGTGCGACTCGCGTAGTTCACGTCTTCCGCGTCCATGGTTCCGATCCGTCGGCCCGGACTGGTTCCGTCCTTCATCGAAAACTCGGGATCGAGCGCGAGGTGGATGTACGGCCGGGCGAGGTACGGCAGGAGCCGAGGTAGCTCCTTCTGCACGGTGCTGTGACCCACCTGTATGTCCAGGAATAGAAGCCAGTTGTTCGACTCGGCCCAGCCCGCGACGCGGTCGATCAGCTCGTTCGGCATCCGCAGCCGGTGCATGCCGTCACGGCCGGGCTTTCCCTGCGCTACGGTGACGATGAGATGAAGCGCGGGTTGGACCTGGAGGCTCGAGTCTGCCGCAGCCCATTCCGCCGCGGTTGTGCGAAGCTGGGCCATCATCGAATCGGGTGGTAGCTCGCCCAGCACGCCCATGCGCTTCGAGTAAGGATTTCCGTAGAAGGCCACGATCCGGTGCGTCGGCAGAATGGAGCCTGGTAGCGGTGCTGGGCCAACCGGCCAGTTGGCCGGCGTGTGACCGAGGGAAAGCTTGCTCGGAGCGGCTCCCGGATCAGCAGCAGGATCTGTCGATGCGCTGTCACGAGGGATGCGCATCGCGTCGCGCTTGTTTGCCTCGGCAGGGATGACGGACGACGCTGGCGCAAACCGAGCAGGCCTCGGCTTCCGTCTTGGCCCCGTCGGTACTACCGGCGTATCTCCCGCCGACGCCGGCTCCCGGAGAAACGACACCAGACTCACCAAAACGACCCCAAGGATCGACAGGCGAGCGGCCCGTGAGCTGAGGATGGCAGAAAATTGCACGCTTCCCACCGGACGGGGCGGAGACAGCCGTTTGCGCTCTGCTTCTCGCCTGGGAATTCCGCCCGGCAGCTCCCCGGCAGACGCATCGCTCGCACCCTAAAGGGGCAAGAACCTCGCCAATGGTTGCCCTGAGTATGTCAGGCAGATCCTGCGAATTTTTGCACGTGTTAAGTATCACGCGGACCCCTGCTGATATTTGCAGCGGATCTTCACACTCGAATTTTTCTTGTAAGAATTGCCCGAACTTCAGGCGACGATGCCGGTGAGACTGGCGAGCAAAAGCACAAGAACCAATGCAGTGAGGACTACATACGTACGATCGCGCTCGACCATGAACGCGACCAGCGAGAAGACTACCCGTGCCACCGGCGTTGCGATCAGGAGCAGCAGGCCTAACTGAATCAGGCCGCGTCCGCGGAATGCCTCTGCGGCACGGATAATTCCGCCCACGCGGCTCAAGTCCTCGGGCTCGCCGCTGAAGGTCCCGTACTGCGGATGCGCGCCGGCATGGGTCAGGAGAAACCGGATTCCTCCGAGCAGAACCACGAGCCCCGCCAGCCCGACGCCGGTTTGAAGCAGCCGTGCGAGCGCTACCTCGATGACGTGCTCGTGCTCAGATTCGACCGGTCGCGCCATTGTAGATCATCTCTGCAGCGAGCGCAGCGATCACTAATGCAAAGAGCAAGCGCAGTGCCTTCGGTGTTGCCCTGGCCAACACCCGCGCGCCCAGCATTGCCCCGCCCAGGACACCCAGCATGACCGGCATGGCGATGCCCGGATCGACGTAGCCCCGCGCCAGATATACGCCGGCGCTGGCGGCTGCGGTCACGCCGATCATGAAGTTGCTCGTCGTCGTGGACACCTTGAACGGCAGACACATCGCCTGGTCCATCGCGAGTACCTTGAGCGCACCCGAGCCGATCCCGAGCAGACCCGACAGCGCGCCCGCCCCCAGCATCAGACCGAATCCGAGCGGCACATTTTGGACGTGGTAGTAACGCTCGCGCCCTTCTTCCGTGGGATACGAACCGTCCAATCGAAGCCGCTGCGCGATGGGATCGGGTGTGGCAACCAGATGCTGCGGACGGGGGCGACTCGCGGACCAGGCCGAGTAGAGCAGAACCAGCCCGAACACGATCGCCAGAGCGGCGGTCGAAATGAGCTCGGCTAGGTAGGCGCCGAGCAGCGCGCCCGTGGTGGTCGCGACCTCGAGGAACATGCCCACCCGAATGTTGGTGAAGCCCTCCCGGACGTAGGCGGCAGCCGCACCGGAGGATGTCGCGATCACCGAGACCAGCGACGCGCCGACCGCGTAGCGAAAATCCACCCCGAAGCCGAGCGTGAGCAGCGGAACGATGACGACACCCCCGCCCAGGCCGGTGAGAGCGCCGAGCAAACCGGCCAGAAACGATCCGAGCGCCACGAGCAGGCTGAACGTAAGAGTGGTCAAAGGGGTGGTGTGCCTCCTTGGGGGTCGGTGTGCGCTGTAGCGTAGACGTGACTTGGTAGCGGAGCAAGATTATCTCACACTTCTCACTACTCCTCAGGGGGTGGAGGATGTGGAAAGAGTTTCGGGCGTTTCTCATGCGGGGGAATGTGGTGGACCTGGCCGTCGGCATCATCATCGGCGGCGCGTTTGGTACGATCGTGAACTCGTTGGTCAACGACGTCATCATGCCGCCGATCGGTCTGGCCCTCGGCAAGGTGGACTTCTCCAACCTGTTGCTGGTGCTCCATGGAGGGCCCAAGGCGCCTCCTCCGTACGCGTCGGTCGCCGAGGCGAAAGCAGCAGGCGCGGTCACCATCAACTACGGGCTGTTCATCAACTCGCTCATCAGCTTTCTGATTGTCGGGTTCGCGGTGTTGCTGGTTGTTCGGGCGGTCAACCGGCTTCAGCGCCCTTCGGCGGCGGTCACCCCTACGACCAAGCCGTGCCCCGCCTGTACCCTGGCGATCCCATTGCTCGCAAAGCGCTGTCCCAATTGCACCTCCGAAGTGTGACCCGGCCTGAGGCTGGGCGGGTCCCGTCGTTACGGCATTCTCTTGATTGGAGCAGGTCAACCATGACGAACACCATTGCCCGACTCCGGAGATCGGCGTTTCGGGTGCCGCTCGCCGGGGTGCTGGTTCTTCTCGCAGGCTGCGCTTCGGTTACTCCGATCGGCGAGTTGCTGGACAACTCATCCAAGTACAACGGCAAGAGCGTGACGATCGAGGGTACGGTAAAAGGGTCAGCCGGAGCTCTCGGTCGGGGCGGGTATCAGGTCTCCGACAAGACAGGGACGCTCACGGTGATAAGCGAAGTGAGCGAGCCCCCCCGCACCGGCGCCGACGTGAGCGTGAAGGGCATCTTCGAGTCGCTGTTTACGCTGGGCTCGAAGAGCCTGGCGGTGCTGCGGGAGGAGAGTCACAAGTACAAATGACCCTGGTCCCAACGGACCCTGTCGCGCCGGCCGGATGGTCGGCGCAGCCGGGGTACGGCTCTGCACGGCAAAGTACTTGCTGACCGATAGCCAACCTACTATTCTTCCCCCGCATATGGCCAGCGTTCGCCCCATTCGACAATCCCAGGTCGAGTCCCCCGCGCTCCACGCCCGCGCGATGGACAACCTGTCGTTCATCCGCCAGACCATGGAGCGGGCCACCTCGTTTACGGCGGTTCCGGGGTGGGGCGGGGTGGCGATGGGGATAGCCGCCCTGCTGGCGGCCGGCTTTGCGGACCGACATCGGGGAACGCCGGTCTGGCTCGCGACTTGGCTCGCGACAGCGGTGGTCGCTCTCGCCATCGGTGGCGGGGCTATGGCGGCGAAGGCAAAGCGGGCAGGGACTTCGGTCTTCTGCTATTCCGGCCGTCGCTTCGTCCTGAGTTACATCCCGCCGTTTCTGGTTGGCATTCTGCTCACCATTGTGCTTGCACGTGCAGGACTGGTGGCCGCGCTTCCGGGTACCTGGCTGCTCCTCTACGGCACCGGGGTAGTGACCGGCGGCGCCTACTCCGTTCGCGCCGTGCCGCTCATGGGGCTCTGTTTCATGGCGTTGGGCGCGATCGCGCTCTTCACTCCGGTCCGCTGGGGCGATGCCCTCATGGCGCTCGGCTTTGGTGGCCTTCACATCGGATTCGGGCTCGTGATCGCTCGGAGGCACGGTGGCTGAGCCAAGAGCTGCCCGGCCCGATCCGGAAGACTCGGGGATCGCGCACGTTCTCCGGCAGGATGCGCTCGAGCTGGACCGGCTCATCCACGAGCGGATGCGGCTGGCCATCGTAAGCGCACTGGCGGTGAACGAGTCCTTGACGTTCAACGAGCTGAAGCGGCTGCTCGAGACTACCGACGGCAACCTGAGCGTGCATGCGCGGAAGCTGGAAGAGGCCCGGTACATCACTTGCACCAAGACGTTCGAAGGTCGGCTCCCCCGGACTGAATACCGGCTGAGCCCCGCGGGACGGCAGGCGTTGGAGCGGTACCTCGAACACATGGAAGCACTGATTCGCACCATGCGGGACCGCTGATCCCGTCTCCTGGAGCTCAACTCTGATGAAGCCAAGCACACCGTTCCCGTCGGCTCCTTCCGGATTGCACGTCGCCATCATCATGGACGGAAACGGCCGATGGGCAACTCGGCAGGGCAAGCCACGTTCGGCCGGACATCGCGAGGGTGCCGAGGTGGTCCAGCGGATCGTCGAAGTCGCCCCGGACTTGGGCGTCGGGACCTTGACGCTCTTTGCTTTTTCCGCCGACAACTGGCAGCGGCCGGCCCGCGAAGTGAAGCTGCTGATGCGGCTCTTCGCGGAGTACCTGCGGGCCGAGGCGGCTCGCTGCATCTCGCGTGGAGTGCGGCTCACGGTGCTCGGTAGGCGCGACCGGCTCTCGCAGTCGCTGCTCAGCGCGATCGACTACACCGAGAGCGCGACCAGCGGCGGCACCAGGCTGCTCCTTCGGCTTGCGATCGACTACTCTGCCCGCGACGCGATTCTCCGGGCCGCTCAGTGTCTGAGCCCCGACAACGTGCTCTCGCGGGAGTCGTTCAGCCGACTCCTCACAATCGTCGATCACGGCGGACCGCAGGCGTCGCCGGTGGATCTTCTCATCCGCACCGGCGGCGAGCACCGCCTGAGCGACTTCCTCCTCTGGGAGTCGGCCTACGCCGAGCTGTGCTTTACCCCGGTAATGTGGCCCGACTTCGGGCCCGATCACCTGCGTAAAGCCGTTCATGACTTCCACGGGCGGGAGCGTAGGTTCGGCGGCCTTCCGGACGCGGCGGCGAGCTGACGCGGCTATCGGCTGGCGCAGCTATCAGCTATCAGCTATCAGCTATCAGCTATCAGAGGCTCCTGGGTGGAGGCGGGTCCGCTATCCCCGGCTTGGGCTTTGACTGATAGGTGATAGCTGATAGCTGCTAGCTTCCTTGGAACCAATTCCCGACTCATAGCATTATCTCCCTGGCATCCCCCGATTTGAGTCCGATCTTGGGGGCAGGCAAGCTGTTGGATCGCTACGCTGGGAGGCGTCGTGAACTCAGATGATTGATCCCCTGACCTGCCAGGATGCAGTTGCCCGCCTCGAGGATTACCTCGACCGAGAGCTGAACGAGGAGGAGATGAGCCAGGTCCGGCATCATCTCGAGATCTGCGCGGCCTGTGCCGGCCATTTCCGTGCGGAAGAGGCGGTCCTGCAGCAGTTGCGGGACAAGCTGCGGCGAATCGCCGTCCCTGCCGACCTCATGGCTCGGGTTCAGAAGAAACTGGGAGGCGGATAGGCGGCCGTTGATCCTGCCGGCCAGTGGAACCATTTGCTGCATCGGTACATTCCATCCTCAGTCTCTACTGGAAGCAGCATCTATGTCCGACGCCGAAGCCCGCCGTCTCGAACGTGACGCTGAACGACTGGAAAACTGGAAGCGCTGGGGCCCCTACCTGTCCGAGCGCCAGTGGGGTACGGTGCGTGAGGACTATTCGGCCTACGGGAACTGCTGGGAGTACTTTCCGCACGACCACGCTCGGAGCCGGGTGTATCGCTGGGGCGAGGACGGCCTGCTCGGCTTCACCGATCGCGAGTGCCGGCTCTGTTTCAGCGTCGCGCTGTGGAATGGCCGTGACCCGATTCTTAAGGAGCGGCTTTTTGGGTTGACTGGACCCGAAGGAAATCACGGTGAGGACGTGAAGGAGTGTTACTACTACCTCGACTCCACCCCCACGCACTCCTACGCCAAAGCACTCTACAAGTACCCGCAGTCTCGCTTCCCCTATGACGAGCTGGTGGCCGAGAATCGGCGACGCTCGAAAGCCGATCCCGAGTTCGAGCTGACCGATACCGGCGTGTTCGACGAAAACCGCTACTTCGACGTCTTCGCCGAATATGCCAAGACATCCACCGACGACATTCTGATTCGGCTCACCGTCGCGAACCGCGGCCCCGATCCCGCCCGGATCGCCGTTCTGCCGACGCTCTGGTTCAGGAATGTTTGGAGCTGGGGTCGTGTGGGCGAGGGCTACGGCCCCCGTTCTCGCCTGGAGAAACTGGGCGGCAACGCGGTGGTGGCGCAGAACCCGACGCTGGGAGACTACCGATTCGATGCCGAGCCGGCCGCGAACGGACCGGAGTGGCTGTTCACGGAGAACGAGACCAATGTTGCACGGCTCTATGGCGCCTCGAACTCACATCCGTTCGTGAAGGATGCTTTTCACGACTACGTGGTCGGTGGCCGAAAGGAGGCGGTAAACCCGGCGCAGGTCGGGACCAAGGTCGCCGCCTTGTACTGGTTCACCATCGAGGCCGGCGCCCAAGTGACCATTCGCCTGCGACTGCGGCAGGTGGAAGCGCCCGCCGACGCGTTTGGACCCGCTTTCGATCGGGTCTTCGAGACCCGCATCCGCGAGGCGGATGAGTTCTACCGGAATCGGCTGCCGGAGCAGGTGACGGCGGAAGAGCGCGCCGTGCTACGCCAGGGCTACGCGGGCCTGCTCTGGAGCAAGCAGTTCTATCACTACGTGATGAACGACTGGCTGGAGGGGGATCCCGCCCAACCGCCGCCGCCGGAGAGCCGCAAGTCTGGTCGCAATCACGAGTGGTCCCACGTGTTCAATCGCGACGTGATCTCGATGCCGGACAAGTGGGAGTATCCCTGGTTCGCGGCCTGGGATCTGGCGTTCCACATGATCCCGTTTGCCCGGATCGATCCCCAGTTCGCCAAGGAGCAGCTCATCCTGCTCTTGCGCGAGTGGTACACCCATCCCAACGGTCAGATCCCGGCATACGAGTTTGCCTTTTCCGACGTGAACCCGCCGGTGCACGCCTGGGCGGTGTGGCGGGTGTACAAAATGACCGGCGCTCGCGGCAAGCGGGACCGGCTCTTTCTCGAGCGCGCGTTCCACAAGCTGCTGCTCAACTTCACCTGGTGGGTCAATCGCAAGGACCCGGAAGGTCGCAATCTGTTCGCGGGCGGCTTCCTCGGCCTCGACAACATCGGCGTGTTCGACCGGTCCCGTCCGCTGCCCACTGGCGGTCATCTGGAGCAAGCCGACGGCACGGCCTGGATGGCGTTCTACTGTAACACCATGCTCTCGATCGCACTGGAGCTGGCCTGCGAAGATCCTGCCTATGAGGACGTCGCCTCGAAATTCTTCGAGCATTTCATCGCGATTTCCGATGCCATCAACACGCTCGGCGGCACCGGTCTTTGGGCCGACGACGACGGGTTCTACTATGACCAGCTGCACGCGGACGGCAGCATTGTCCCGCTGCGGGTGCGCTCGCTAGTGGGCGTAATCCCCCTCATCGCGGTGGAGGTCCTCGACGATGCCAGGATCAACAAGCTCCGGGGGTTCCGCAAGCGGATGGAATGGTTCCTGGTAAACCGGCCCGATCTCGCGCGACACATCTCCTGCATGCACCCCCGCATGGCGTCCTCAGGTGCGCACCGCTTACTCGCGATTCCGTCTCGCGAGCGCCTGACCCGGGTTCTGCGCTATGTGCTGGATGAGACCGAGTTTCTTGGCTCGCATGGGATCCGGTCCGTCTCGCGCGTGCATAAGGACCATCCCTACGCGGTCTACGTGATGGGCGAGCGGTACCAGGTGGATTACGTCCCCGGTGAATCGAACACCGGGCTCTTCGGCGGCAACTCCAACTGGCGGGGTCCGATCTGGTTCCCCATCAACTTCCTGGTGCTCGAGGCCCTGGAACGCTACGGACACTTCTACGGCGACGATCTCAAAGTGGAGTGTCCGCTGGGGTCCGGGCAGATGATGTCGCTGGAGGAGGTGGCGCGCGAGATCCAGCGCCGGCTCGCGACCATCTTCCTGCGGGGCCCCGACGGCCGGCGCCCCTGCCATGGCGGTGACCAGCGATACGCCACTGATCCGCACTGGAAGGATCTGGTTCTCTTCCACGAATACTTCCACGGCGAGACCGGCCGTGGCGTCGGTGCGAGCCATCAGACCGGCTGGACCGCGCTGGCGCTTCGCTGCATCGAGGACATCGCCCGGTCCCGCGGAGCGCTGCCTGAGCATCAGCGCGAGCGTCGGCCGGCCTTGAGTGGCGCATGACTGCAGCGGTAGTGCCCTTGGACGCGCCGCCATTGGCCGAGTGGCTGGAGCCGGACGGGTTAGGCGGCTTCGCCTCAGGCACGGTGAGCGGCATCAGGACCCGACGCTATCATGCGCTTCTGCTCGTGGCCACAACGCCCCCCAGCGGGCGGACGGCGCTGGTCAACGGGCTGGACGCATGGATTGAGACGGCGGGGGAACGGGAGAAGGGGGGAAAGGGCGAAGGGGGGAGAACGGGATCGCTCGAGCGGGTCTTCCTCACTCAGCAGCGCTACGCTCCCGACGTCGTCGCCCCTGAGAGCCCGGCTCAGCTCGTCTCGTTCGTTCACGATCCGTGGCCCATCTGGACTTTCCGGCTTCCGAACGGAACCGTCGTCACGCAAGAGCTGCTTGTCCCGTCGGGAAGACCCGCGGTGGCCCTTCGCTGGCGAGTGGCAAGTGGCTCGAAGACCCGCACGCTCGTGATCCGACCTTTTCTCTCCGGCCGCGACTTTCACTCGCTGCATCACGAGAATCCCGCCTTCCGGTTTGACGCCGAGTCGACTCCAGGTCGAGTTCGCTGGCATCCCTATCCGGACGTGCCTGCAGTCACCGCGCTTAGCAACGGCGCTTACCAGCACGAGCCGGTTTGGTATCGCAACTTTCTGTATGCCGAGGAGCGGGCGCGCGGGCTCGACTTCGTCGAGGATCTGGCTGCCCCGGGCCTGTTTCGGTGGAACTTGAGCGATGGTGCCGCTGTGCTCGCCTTTACCACCGACCACGCAGCACTCAGCTGGACTGGCGATTCCGTCGCGGGCTTCACCGAGCTTGCGACGAGCGAGCGGTCCCGTCGCAGCAAGTTCGCGACTCCGCTCGAGCGAGCGGGCGACGCCTATCTGGTGACGCGCGGCGAGGGGAAGACCATAATCGCGGGATATCCGTGGTTCGGCGACTGGGGCCGCGACACGTTCATCTCGTTGCGGGGTCTGTGCCTGGCAACGGGACGCCGAGCCGACGCGCGCGCGATACTGCTGGAGTGGGCGGACCAGGTTTCCGAAGGCATGCTGCCCAATCGCTTTGCTGACCGGGCGGACGCCCCGGAGTTCAATGCTGTCGACGCGTCGCTCTGGTACGTCGTGGCTGTGGGAGAGTACCTGGCTGGGGCCGGGCGGGAGGAGGCAACCGATCGCAAACGGCTGCAGGCTGCCTGCTCGGCTATCGTCTCCGGCTTCGCCCGTGGTACACGTTATCACATTCACCTGGACCGGGACGGCCTGCTTGCCGCGGGAGAGCCTGGCGTCCAGCTCACCTGGATGGATGCCAAGGTGGGCGACTGGGTGGTCACTCCCCGCATCGGCAAGCCGGTGGAAATACAGGCCCTCTGGCTCAACGCGCTGCGCTTCGTGAGCAAGTGGGATGACGCATGGCGCGAGACTTATGAGCGTGGCCGCCGCTCCTTCGAGGCCCGGTTCTGGAACGAGAGCGGGTATCTCAACGACGTCGTGGACGTTGACCACCAGCCCGGCACGGTAGACCCAACCTTCCGGCCCAATCAGATCTTTGCAGTCGGCGGGTTGCCCTATCCGCTGCTCGAAGGCGAGCGGGCTCGTCGCGTGGTCGAAGCCGTGGAGCGACGACTTTGGACGCCGCTCGGTCTCCGAACACTGCCAAGCGACGATTCCCGCTACATCGCACACTATCGAGGAGGCCCGCTGGAACGCGACGGCGCCTACCACCAGGGCACTGCGTGGCCCTGGCTGCTCGGTCCTTTTGTAGAGGCATGGGTCCGTGTCAACGATGACTCTGCCGAGACCAGGAGCCGCGCTCGACGCTGTTTCTTCGAGCCCCTGCTCCGGCATCTGGAGCAGGCCGGCCTGGGCCAAATCTCCGAAGTTGCCGACGCCGACCCGCCGCACACCCCGGGAGGATGCCCCTTTCAAGCCTGGTCGGTGGGCGAGGCGCTGCGGCTCGAGCGGATCGTTCTGTCCCCGGAGGGTGATCGGTGAGCACCGGCACGCATCCAGGGCACCTCGCCGGCTCTACCGGTGCTCCTGCGGTTACCGCGGTGAGGAGTAATGCCGCGGCCACCCGGAGCCACTGGCTGGAATACGCGATCGAAGCCGCATTGCTCGGGCTGTTCATGGTCTCTGCGTGCGGGTTCACGGTGCTGCTTGAGCATCCTGCGTCGCCGGTCTACCGGGCGATTCCCAGCGACTTCGTCCGCCGCTCGCTCACCGGTCTAGCGATGGGTGGTACGGCAATAACGCTGATCTACTCGGGTTGGGGACAACGCTCGGGCGCCCACTTCAATCCCGCTGCGACGTTGACCTTTTTCCGGCTGGGCAAGGTGGCCCCGCAGGATGCGCTGGGATATGTCGTGGCGCAGTTCGTCGGCGGGGTGCTTGGCGTGATGCTCTCCCGTGCGGTGCTGGGGGAGCTGCTCGCGCACCAAAGGGTGCGCTATGCGGTCACTCTTCCCGGCGTGTATGGAGCCAACCTGGGTTGGGCTGGACCTGGCGTAGCCTGGGTGGCGGAGTTCGCGATTTCGTTCGTGCTGATGAGCGTCATTTTGCGAGTGATGAACTCGCGGCTCTCGCGCTTTACGGGCTTGTTCGCCGGGGCACTGGTGGCCACCTATATCACGCTGGAGGCGCCGATTTCGGGCATGAGCATGAACCCCGCGCGCACGTTCGCCTCGGCGTTTGGCGCCCACAACTGGACCGCGCTCTGGATCTACTTCACTGCGCCGCCCTTGGGTATGCTGGCGGCGGCGGAGGCCTATCTGAGAATCCGGGGCCATCGCGCCGTCGGTTGCGCCAAGCTGCACCACGACAACGACAAGCCCTGTCTATTCTGTGAGTTCCACGGGGCAAAAGCGTAGACAGTAAACAGTGAACGGTGAACGGGGGCTTCCGGTGATCATCGGGCGCCCCTTTTCACTGTTCACTGTTCGCGCTTTTCAGGCTGGGAACTATTTCCTGCGAGCCGGCTTTATACCCGTCATCTCGCACCCGGCAGTTGAACTCTCTAAGGAGTGATGTGATGAACCGTCGCGTATGGATTGCCGGCCTCGTCGTGCTCGGAGGCGTGGCCTGGTACCTCTTCCGACCAGAGCTCCTGTTCGTGAACAAGCGGGTCAACGAGGGCATCTCGACCGGCTCTGCGGCGGCGGAGACCGGCGCCGTCCCGGCACGGTTGCTGGGAGGAAGCTTCCATTCGGTCGCTCACGAGACGCATGGGACGGCCACCATTCTTGACGTGGACGGCAAGCGGATCCTCCGACTGACCGACTTTACCACGTCCAACGGTCCCGACGTGCGGGTGTACCTGGTGGCCGCCAGCGACGCCTCGGACAACGAAACCGTGACGAAGGCCGGGTTCGTTGAATTGGGCAAGCTCAAGGGCAACCAGGGCGATCAGAACTACGACGTTCCCAGTAACCTCGACCTCGCCAAGTATCGCGCCGTAACCATTTGGTGCCGTCGTTTCAGCGTAAACTTCGCTACGGCACCGCTCACGCCGGCTTCATGAAGCCGAGGAGACCGACTATGTCGCTGATTCGCGCACTGTCCGCTGCCACTCTCCTCGTCGTCGTCGCCGGTGGTGCCGTGGCGCAGCAGAAGGCGGCGAAGCCCACGACCTTCACCATCCGGGTCGAGAACGCCACCAGCGGTGAGGCGCTCAAGCTGTCGAACGGCAAGATGGCGCCGTTCGTGATCGCGCCCGTGCTCTATGTCGTTCACACCGGCAACACCAACCCCCTGTTCGTCGGAGGGCAGGTAGATGCGGGCAAAGGTCTGAGGACGTTGGCGGAGACCGGGAACCCGGAGGCACTGAGCAAGTCGGTCGGTGGTCAGCAGAGGATTGTCGCCGTTGACGCGGATGCCAAGCCGGTGGGCGCGACTGAGGGTGGACCGCTGGCTCCCGGCAAGGCATACGAGTTCACAGTGACTGCCACGCCCGGCCAGTTCCTGTCCATCGCCTCGATGTTCGGGCAGTCCAACGACTGGTTCTACTCCAACGACCGGCCCATTGCGTTGTTCGTGAGCGGCAAGCCGGTCAGTGGCAACATGTCCGCCCAGGTCTCCCTGTGGGATGCGGGCACCGAGGTGGACGAGGAGCCGGGATTGGGTGCCAATCAGGGCCCCCGGCAAAAGGATCCGGAAGCCGGCGTGCGGGAGCACGAGGCAATCGCACACGTAACCGGCAAGTGGAGCTATCCAAAGACCGGATTCAAGTTGACCGTGATGCCGTCGGGTGAAGCAATGTCACAGAGGTGACCGTTCACGCTTTTCTCTTGAGGTTCCCATGTCCGGTCATTACGACGTCATCATCATCGGCACCGGGGCCGGCGGCGGAACCCTGGCGTACAGGCTCGCTCCTTCCGGCAAGAAGATTCTCCTACTCGAACGCGGCGACTACGTGCCTCGCGAGCCGGACAACTGGAGTCCTCGCGCGGTGAACGTCGAGGGGAGGTATCAGACCAAGGAGAAGTGGCAGGACAAGGACGGAAAGCCGCTGCACCCCCACACCAACTACTACGTGGGCGGCAACACCAAGTTCTACGGCGCAGCGCTGTTCCGGCTGCGCCAGCAGGACTTCGGCGAGATTCGCCATCATGGCGGCATTTCCCCGGCGTGGCCGATCGCCTACGACGAGCTCGAGCCTCACTACGCGGAGGCCGAACTGCTGTACCATGTACACGGCGAGCGAGGCGAGGACCCCACCGAGCCGCGGACCCGGCGGGCCTATCCCCATCCGGCAGTGAGCCACGAGCCCAGGATTCAGCAACTCGCCGACCACTTTGCGGCCCATGGGCTGCGGCCGTTTCACACCCCGCTCGGCGTCATGCTCAATGAGAGCAATCCACGCCGCAGCAAGTGCATTCGCTGCGCCACCTGCGACGGCTTCCCCTGCCTGGTCCAAGCCAAATCCGACGCCCAAGTCTGCTGCGTGGATCCGGCTCTCGAGTACGCCAACGTGACGCTGGTGACGGGCGCCTACGTATCCCGGTTGGAGACCGACGCCTCCGGGCGCGAAATCAGCAAGGTCCACGTCAAGCGCGGCGACGCGACCGAGACCTACACGGGTGACATCGTGGTTTCCTCCTGTGGCGCCATCAACTCGGCGGCGCTCCTGCTTCGCTCGGCCAACGACAAGCACCCCAACGGACTCGCCAACGGCTCTGATGTGGTGGGCCGCCACTACATGGGCCATATCAACTCGGTCCTGATGGCGGTCTCCAAGTGCTCCAACCCGACCGTCTTCCAGAAGACCCTCAGCGTGAACGATTTCTATGCGGGATCGAAGGAGTGGGAATACCCGATGGGGCACATCTCGTTCGTGGGCAAGCTGGATGGCATCACCTTGTCGGCCGGCGCCCCCAAGATCGCGCCCGGCTTCACCCTCGATCTCATGGGCAAGCACTCGCTCGATTTCTGGCTGACATCGGAGGATCTGCCCGATCCCGACAATCGTGTGACTTTGAGCCGGGACGGCCAGATCATGCTCTCTTACACGCCCAACAACGGTGAAGGGCATAAGCGGCTCACCGCGAAGCTTGAGCACCTGATGAACGAGCAGTCGAGCTGCCCGGTCCATGGCAAGAGCTGCCACGTCGGGCTCTTCTCGCGGAATCTGTTTGTAGGGCAGCGGATTCCGCTCGCCGGCGTTGCCCATCAAAACGGAACCATTCGGTTCGGGCACGATCCCAAGACCTCCGCACTGGACCCGACCTGCAAGGCCCACGAGCTCGACAACCTCTACGTGGTGGACGGGAGCTTCTTTCCCTCGAGTGCCGCCGTGAATCCGGCGCTCACCATCATGGCGAACGCCCTGCGGGTCGGTGATCGGATCCTCGAACGGCTGGGCGGGAGCGGACGGGAGCGGGCGGAAGCAGATGGGAGCAGGCTGGAGCAGACGGGAGCTCTGGCATGAGGGGCGAGGTCTTCCGGATTGCCAGGGGCTGGATTGGGCGGGGGGGACTTGCCCTCGCGGCGCTGGTCGCCAGCGGGAGTTCTGCGGCGGCTCAATACACCCAGCCCTGGAACGGCAAGGGCACCACCTCGGCCCAGGCCGTCACGGCCAGCCGAGCCCCGATCGGCGTGCGCGCTGTGGCATCGGTCGGCCTCACAGTCTCCGATCTCGACAAGTCGCTCGCGTTCTACACTGGCGTGCTCACGTTCGAGAAGGTGAGGGAGACTCAGCGCTCGGGCCCAGCGTTCGAGAAGCTGGTTGGGGTATCCGGCGCCCGGGCAAGGGTGGCCACGCTGCGCCTGGGCGACGAGTATCTGGAGCTCACCCAGTATCTCGCGCCCCGCGGTCGCGCGGCTCCGGCGGACTGGCACAGCAACGATCGCTGGTTCCAGCACATGGCCGTGATCGTGAGCGACATGGACCGGGCTTACGCGCAGCTGCGGCAGCACGACGTCAAGCCGGCGTCCGCCAACGGGCCGCAGCGGCTTCCCGACTGGAATCCGAACGCAGGCGGCATTCGCGCCTTCTACTTTCGCGATCCCGATGATCATCCGCTCGAGATTCTCTGGTTCCCTCCCGGGAAAGGGCGGGCGAAGTGGCACCAGGGGAGCGATCAGCTGTTCCTGGGCATCGACCACACGGCGATCGTCGTTCGCGACACCGATCGGAGCCTCAAGTTCTATCGGGACGCACTCGGCTTCGAGATTGCGGGCGCGAGCGACAACTACGGGCCAGAGCAGGAGAATCTCAACAACGTGCGTGGGGCCCATCTCCGAATCACTGCCCTGCGTGCGGCCGACGGCCCTGGCATCGAGTTCCTGCAGTATCTCGCGCCCACCACCGGCCGGCCGTACCCGCGCGACGAGCGGGCCAACGATCTGGTCCACTGGCAAACCCGCCTGCTGGTACCGGACGCCGGTCTTGCCGCCAGCCGGCTCGAAGCGGAAGGTGCCCTCTTCGTCTCTCCCGGTGTCGTCGCTGTGGCGGATACCGCCGCTGGCGAATCGCTGGGCCTGGTCGTGCGCGACCCCGACGGCCACGTCATGCACCTGTTCGAACCCTGAAGGAGTGGAATATGCTGAGCGAGCGCGAAGTCGCGGTGCTTTCGAGGGTAAACTGGGAGCGGGCCGATCAATCGCTGGGACAAGGGGGCACGTACATGAAGGCGATCGCGGTCTTCCCCGGTAAGCCCAATTCGGTCCATCTGGCTTCGCTGCCCAAACCTTCCGTGGCGGAGATTCCCAACGGCCGGGGGGTGCTGGTCAAGGTGCTACGTGTCGGCGTGGACGGAACGGACAAGGAGATCAACGCCGCGGAATACGGGGCACCGCCCCCAGGATATGACTTTCTGGTCATCGGGCACGAGAGCTTCGGACGGGTAGAAGCTGTAGGGCCCAACGTGACTGAGTTTCGTCCGGGCGACTACGTAGTGGCAACCGTGCGTCGGCCGGGTCACAGTATTTACGACCAGATCGGCACCTACGACATGACCACGGACGATGTCTACTACGAGCGCGGCATCAACCTGCGCCACGGGTATCTCACCGAGTACTACGTGGACGATCCCGAATACATCGTCCATATCCCCGACGGCCTCCGTAGCGTGGCCGTACTCCTCGAGCCGCTGACTGTGGTGGAGAAGGGGATTGCCCAGGCATACGAGACCCAGCGACGGCTCCGGGTGTGGCGGCCGCGCAAGGCGGCAGTGATCGGCGCCGGAACCGTCGGCTTGCTGGCCACGCTGGTGCTGCGACTTCGAGGCCTCGAGGTCACCACCTTTGCACGGACCAAGAAGCCATCCCGCAATGCGGAGCTGCTCGAGAGCACTGGGGCCCGGTATGTGTCGATTCAGGAAGAGTCCTTCCTGGACGCGGCCAAGCGGGCGGGACCGTTCGACCTCATCCTCGAGGCGTCGGGCCAGTCGGCATCGGTCTTCGACGGTATGCAGGGGCTCGCTAAAAACGGCGTGCTCGTGCTCACCAGCGTGACCGGTGGCGACAAGCAGCTCAGCGTTCCAGCCGACAAGATCAATCTCGAATTCGTCCTGGGCAATAAAGCCATGGTTGGCTCGGTCAATGCCAATCGCGAGTACTTCGAAATGGGCGTCAAGGATATAGCCCAGGCGGAGGCGCAGTTCTCCGGGTGGCTGGCCCAGCTCCTCACCCATCCGGTCGAGGGATTGGAGAACTACGCCGAGCTGTTCGACAAGCTCACCAATGCGAAAGGGGCGATCAAGATCTACTGCGAGGTGGCCGAGGGCTAACCTATCTCCGGGAGCGCCTGAAGGCCGCTCTCGGTGACGCGTACCGGCTCGAGCACAAGGTCGTCGTCCTCCAACAATTGCTCGCGGTGCAGGTGGCGGCGCGGCCGGACCCGATCATCAAGCGCCGCGCCGCGATTCCGCCTGTGCTCGTGGCGTGGTGGTTCGCTGCCTAGGAGCAGCGCCCGGCTACGGCGAGCCGAGGCGGTACCCACGCTCCGCTTCCCGCAACCGACCCTTGTCTTCCCGTTCTTCCGTTCCCGCCGCACGTCGTAATCCCCTCACTCGATCCGCATGAGCATCCCGCCGTTATCGGGAACCAATGCGCGGCCGGTGGCATTACAGCGTGCGTCATGCTGTTGCCGACCCATGCGGAGGAGTGCCAGCAATGAAGCCCACGATACCTCTCCTGATTGTCGTAGCCCTGGTGGCCAGCGCCGGTCGAGCCCACGCCCAAAGCACCGAAAGCAAGAAGACCCTCACCCTCGAAGGCGCCAAGGCCATCGCGGCGGCGGCCGCCGCGGAGGCCAAGCGAGGCAACGAGGGCGGCTCGATCGCCATCGTGGACGATGGCGGCAACCTGATGTACCTCGAGCGAATCCAGCCGACCTTCCCGATGGGCGCCACCATCTCGACCGAGAAGGCACGCACCGCCGCTCTTTTCCAGAAGCCGACCAAGATCCTCGAGGACGCCATCGTCCGCGGCCGGACGCCGCTTCTCAATGTCTGGTCTGCCCCACTGAACGGCGGGGAGCCGATCGTGGTGGATGGTCAGGTCGTCGGCGCTATCGGTGTCAGCGGCGCCAGCACCGCCGCCCGGGATGCGGCGATCGCCCTGGCGGGGGCGGCCGCTCTCGGCTCCAAGAACAGCGCGACCAGGTAACCCCGGAGCGAACGATGCGGAAAGCGATCCCTCTCCTGGCGGCGGCCGTCCTGCTGCTACCGTTGAGCCTTCTGACCCCACAGGCTGACGACACCAACGTCAAGTACATCGCGCACGATCAGGTTCAGGCGGCGTTCGCCAAGGGAACGCCGATGGTAGAGGTGGGCGACTACAAAATTCACGCGAGCCGGCGCGACGGCCCTGGCGCTGTCGAGATCCACACGAGGGACACCGACATTGCCTACGTCCTGCAGGGTTCCGCGACTCTGGTTAGCGGTGGCACTCCGGTTGGGATGAAGGCGATCGGTCCCGAGGAGTTGCGTGGGAGCACCATACAGGGTGGGGAAACCCGCCAGCTTGCCGTCGGGGATGTGGTCGTGATTCCGAACGGAACGCCGCATTGGTTCAAAGAGGTCAAGGCGCCGTTCCTCTACTATGTCGTCAAAGTGCGTCAGGCCGCACGCACCCAAGCTACCGGAGCGATGTGATGAGCCCCCGATTCACCGTCCTCACGCCGGCAATCCGGCTGGCGCTGGGAACACTCTTGGCTGCACCGCCGTCGCTCATGGCGCAGGTCACCACCGATGTCCCTGCGGTGCTGCCGGCGGCAGTCGTCGACCTTCGTACCGTCGCAGGTGCGCAGCTCGTGGGGGTAGAATGGCGCTACAGCGACGCCAAGGTGACCGAAGTCCAACACCGGGAGCCAGGGCCGGACCTCCGTCCGTCCGGTCCGCCCAATCGCACGAACGACATCACACCCCACGCGGGTGCGGCCGACTTCGACGACTCGAAGTGGCAAGTCATCGATCCCACCACCTTGGACCGGCGGCGGTCCCACGGTCGCCTGGCGTTCAACTGGTACCGCACCAGCGTCACGCTCCCGCAGACAGTCGGCAGCTTGGACGTGACCGGCGCAGCCGTCATCTTCGAGCTCGTCATCGACGACTATGCGGAGATCTGGGTAAACGGAAAGCTGCCGCTCGTGCTCGGCCAAACCGGCGGTCAGCTGATCAAGGGGTTCAATGCCCCAAATCGTGTGGTGCTGACCACCGACGCGCGGCCCGGGCAGCGCTTCCAGCTCGCGATCTTCGGAATCAACGGCCCGGTCTCGAGCCCGCCGATTAACTTCATTTGGATCCGCTCCGCAACGCTCGACTTCTACCGCAAAGGCGCCGTGGGTGGAGGGCAGGACGCAGGCGGCAGGATCGTACGTCTCGACCCCTCTCTCGACTCGATCGTTCCACCAGGGGCCAAGCTCGAAAAGCTGGCCGGTGGTTTCCAGTTTACCGAAGGACCGATCTGGCATCCGGACGGCTACCTTCTCTTCAGCGACCCGAACGCCAACACCATTTATCGATGGTCGCCAGAGGGTGCAGTGTCCGTTTTCCGCACCCAAAGCGGTTATACCGGATTCGATATCGGCGAGTACCACCAGCCGGGCTCGAACGGTCTGACGCTCGACCCCAATGGCCTGCTCACCATCAATGAGCACGGTAACCGTCGGGTGGTTCGCCTCGAGCGACCCGGCAACATCACGGTCCTGGCAGACCGCTACGAGGGGAAGCGACTGAAC
>JBKPOS010000131.1:0-10143 GCA_046733215.1 Gemmatimonadota bacterium | reverse complement strand
TCGCCACAGTATTCCCATAAATGTGTCGCGCCGCTGCATCTCTGGCGCGCCTCGCCCCGGGGCTGTACGATAAGCCGACAGGCCCCAACAAATTGCGACGACAGTATTAGACGGCCAGGATGGCGATCAAGGAATCGATCCTTCCCGAGTTCGAGAAAGAGATGGAGACGACTCGGCTCGTTCTGGAGCGCGTGCCCGACGCGTGTGCTCAATGGAAGCCGCACCCCAAGTCGCGTTCGCTCGGGGAGCTGTCGAGCCACCTTGCCGACATCCCACGCTTCGTACCGTGGATCCTGACATCCGAGTCGTTCGACGCCGCTCCGCCAGGCGGACAGGCGTACCGTTTTCCGCGTTTTGAGAGCACGGAAAAACTCGTCTCCAACTTCAACGAGAATGTGGGCACGGCCCGTGCAGCCATTGCCGCAGTGCCGGCGGATTCGGACTTCATGGTGCCGTGGAGTCTCAAACGGGCGGGCCAGACGTTTTTTACGGTTCCGCGGGTTGCGGCGCTCCGCACCTTTCTGCTCAATCACATGATCCACCATCGCGGGCAGCTGACTGTGTATCTGCGACTCCAGGACGTTCCGCTGCCAAGCGTTTACGGCCCTACGGCCGATCAGGCGTAGCCGGCGATTACCGGCGCTGAAGGTGAGGAGGCAGGATGTTGGGAGCAGGTAGAGCCCGGCCGTTCCTGGCGGGCGCCATCGCGGCGCTGGTTTTTGGCTGCGGTGGGGAGCGCGGGTCGCTGGATGCCGGATGGGTTGGGACGCCGTGGAACACGGCGTCGCGCGGCGCGAAGGTCGATAGCTCGCAGGAAGGCTCCGACCCCGGTGCGGGCGTCTCTCCGGTCGAGGCCTCGACCGAGCGACTGGGTGCGCGCACTCGCGTCAGCTCCGGCGCGCGGAAGGCCGCCGTTCCAGTAAAGAGGATCCGCACGGTGCACATGCGTGAAGGTGCCGTGCGTGACGCCCTCGAGCGGTTCAAGTACGCTCAGGCCCGGTCCTACCGCCTCAAGAAGACCTATGCCGGCAGGCCCGAGACAATCGACTACCAGCGACCACCCGGCACCATCGTCCGGGTTGTGTGGGCCAACAAATGGGGCTGGGCCGCACTCTCCGGCGATTCGCTTGCGCCCGGTGAGTACTGCTCCGTGTATGTCGGATCGGTGCCCGACGCGATCACGCCGGACGCTCACCACTGGGGCAAGCCGGGTCGAGTGTACTGCGATGGTCAGACCGACAGCGATTCGCTGGGCTCAAACGTGCTGTACGGCGATGAAACGCCGGAAGAGACGCTCGCCCGATACGCGATGACCATGATGCCCACGAATCTCATGCAGCTCGTGGTCTCCCAGGACGCCTACCGAAAGGTGCAATACACCTACGCCCGGCGGATCGAGCCGATGGCGCTGCAGTTCGGATGGCAACCGGGCGTTCGGGTTCGAATGCTCTTTGCCGATAGCGAAGGGTGGGCCGCCGAAGCGACCTACGATTTGCTACCGGGCGAGAGTTGTGTAATCTGGGCCGGGGTCGTACCGCGGCGGCCCGCAACCAAGGCACAGCGGATAGTCGCAGACCGCGAACGTTTGCCGGTGTGCGATAGCTGAGTAAAGCGGGAGAAACGGAGGACGGGAGAAAAGGGGCAAGGGAGCAGCAGTTGGTTAGTTGCCCTCCTCTTCTCCCTTTCTCCCTTTCTCCCCTTCCCCTTCTTTCTCCCTTTCCCCCGTTTTTCCGTGTCTAACCGCCGTCATCTCTGCCAGAATCGCCAGCGCGGTCTCAGCCGGCTCCCTGCCGCCCAGGTCCAATCCGATCGGACCGTGTAACCGGGAAATCGCGGAGTCGCTGAAGCCTGCCGCCTTGAGGCGATCGCGCCGCTTGGCTTGGGTCTTTCGGGATCCGATTGCGCCGATGTACGCAGCCTGAGAACGGAGCGCGATCTCGAGCGCGGGCTCGTCGAACTTGGGATCGTGGGAGAGCACGCACACAAAGGTCGCCGCATCGAGCCCGATTTTCGCGAACGCCTCTTCCGGCCAGGCGAGCACCAGCTCGTCCGCATCGGGAAACCGCTCGCGGGACAGAAAAGCCTCGCGGCCATCGGCGACGACGGTTCGGTAACCCAACGCCTTCGCCAGCGGGACCAGCGCCGCCGCGATGTGAACGCCACCGAAGATGACCAGCGTGGGGCGTCGGGGAAACGCTTCCAGAAACACGCGACTGACTCCGTTGGCGCCCGCAATGTCGACGGTCGAGCTGGTGCCATGAGAGAGTGCCTTGCGAGCTGCTTCGCGCACAACATCTCGATCAACGCCTGGCGGCAATGTTCCACTCTCCTTGCCGTCGTCGTACAACACCAACGCAGCTCCGACGTCGTCGCCTTCAACTACTGTCGCGACCACGCTCCCGCCGGGTCCTCGTGCTTCCGTGAGTATCTCGGGACGCAGCGTCGGCTCGATGAAAACCCGGATCGTACCCCCGCACGCGAGGCCAACCTCCCAGGCGCGCTCGTCGCTCACGCCGAAAGTGATCAACTTGGGCGTCCCCCGTGCGATGGCTTCCGCGATCTCCATTGCGGTCGCGGTCTCGACGCATCCGCCCGACACTGACCCCGCTATGGTGCCGTCCGCCGTCGCAATGAGACAGGCGCCCTCCGGCCGCGGCGCCGAGCCCCAGACACTGGTGACGACCGCACGGCCGACCTGTCGGCCGGTGGCAGACAGGCGATCGTAGTCGGAGAGAAGGTCTCGCATGGTCAGGTTCGGGTCCTTCGACCGGAAAATCCGCCGAGCCGCTCGGCCAGCATCTCGAGCGACGCCACGGTGGCGCACGGCACCAGGCCGTCAGTGTGTGGAAGCGCTGCTCGAAGGCCGGCGGTGGCTGGCTCGAAACCTATGCGGCTCGCCAGCGGGTCGAGCCAAAGCAACCGGTGGCACGAGCGTCGAAGACTCGCCATTTCCTTCCCCAACTGCGCAGGATCGCCACGCTCCCAACCGTCGGAAACTATCAGCACGATCGCGCCGCTTCTGATCGTTCGTCTGACCCAGAGACGGTTCAGCGTGTGCAGGCTTTCAGCGATCCGGGTTCCGCCGCTCCAGTCGACCACTTTGTCGGCGACTCGCCGCAACGCGACGTCCGGACTGCGAACGCGCAGCTCGCGTGTAATCCGTGTGAGCCGCGTACCGAAGACGAAGACTTCCACCGGCGCGCCGCTCCGCTCGAGCGCATGCGCAAAGCGGAGCAGAAATCGACTGTAGCGTTCCATCGAGCCGCTGATGTCACAGATGAGAACGATGGGCCGAGGCCGTTCGGTGTGCCTGAGCCAACGCCAGCGCAAGGACTCCCCACCGGTTGCGAGGGCTCGTCGCAGCATCAGGCGGGTGGCTAGATGTCGCCCATGGGGGCCGACCGCCCGACGTCGCGCCGGCCGCTTCGCCAGCCGGGGGCGCAGCGTTTCCAGCATGGCCTGCGCATCGCGCACCTCCGCCGGTGTCAAGCTGGCAAAGTCAGTTTGGCGGAGCTGCTCTGCGCTGCTGGGTGCGCGAATTGTGACCGGAGTCGTGATGACGGAGTCACCAATCTCGTTTGCGTCTGGATTGAGCGGAGGGTTCATGTTCTGAACGCGTCCCTGTCGCAGTCGGGGCAAGCGGTTGTCGAAAGCTCCCAGGGTTCCGGCTCGGCGACGCCAGAAGAGCTCAAACGCTGCATCGTAGGTGGCACGGTCCTCGCAACGCGTGACATACACCGCGCGCCCTGCCGCCTTGATGTCCGCTTTTCGCCTCATGTCGAGCAGCAATATCGCCCGGATGAACAGGTGGGTTTGAGCGGGATCCACGGCTAGGCCGGCACGTCGAAGCAGGCGGCCGAAGAGCACGGCATTGGCAGGCAAGTAAGTCACGAAATCAATTTGCTCATGGCAAGCTCGTCGAACACAACCTCGCGAATCGAGTGCGCCGCTGTCCTCTTTGACCTCGACGGCGTTCTGGTCGACTCCACTGCCTATATCGAGCGACAGTGGCGCGATTGGGCGCTCGAGAAGAAGCTCGATCCAGGCCCATTCCTGCGCTACTGCCACGGCCGTCGCGCCCTGGAGACAATTCGGCTCGCCGCACCCTGGCTCGACGCCGACGCCGAGGTGGCGCAGTTCCGCGAACACAAGATAGAGGAAGAGGTTCCCCTTGCGGCTTTGCCTGGTGCCCGCGAGCTGCTTGCCGCGTTGCCCGCATCGCGGTGGGCGGTTGTAACCTCGGGCGTGCGCTCATTTGCGCTGGCGCGGCTCGTCGGCGCCGATCTTCCCGCGCCGCGCGTGCTCGTTTCAGCAGAGGATGTGCAGGAGGGGAAGCCCAGCCCTGACGGGTATCTCCGCGCGGCTGAACTCCTTGGCGTACCGCCGAGTGCGTGCCTGGTCCTGGAAGATGCGCCGGCCGGCATCGAGGCGGCGCGGGCCGCCGGTACCATCGTCATCGCGCTCAGCACGACTCACCCGTCCAGTTCGCTCGCCGGCGCTCGCCTCGTGCTCGGGTCGCTCGCAGACGTTCACCTGATCGGCCCGCCGCTGGACGGCAGACCCTTGTCGCTCGAGCTCGATGCGACTTCCATTATCCCCGCCTGACTGCCCGACTCTCTTCCAGCATCGTTCTCACGGCTCCGCCGCGCATGACCGCCAGATCCTCCTGGTACTTGAGGAGGACGCCGAGGGTTTGATCCACCTGTTCCGGACTGAGCTGCTGCGCATCGAGTGCGACCAATGCGGCGGCCCAGTCCAGTGTCTCGGCGATGCCGGGAACCTTGGTGAGATCCGCCGATCGGAGCCGCTGTACAAACGCGACGACGTCGTGGGCCAGGTTCTCCGGTGTGTGGGGCAGTCGTGCGTGGAGGATGGCAAGCTCCCGTTCTGCGGTCGGGTAATCGATCCAGTGATACAGGCACCGCCGCTTGAGGGCGTCGTGCACCTCCCGCGTTCGGTTGCTGGTAAGCACCACGCGCGGTGGCCGCTCCGCGCGAAGGGTACCGATCTCGGGAACCGTCACTGCAAAATCGCTCAGGAGCTCCAGCAAAAAGGCCTCGAACTCTTCGTCGGCCCGATCGACCTCGTCGATCAACAGCACTGGCGTTACCGATTTGGGCTCGAGCGCGCGGAGCAAGGGCCGACGAATCAGAAACTCCTCGCTGAAGATGTCACGGGTCGCGGCGGATTTCGCTTCGCCGCGAGCTTCCAGCAGGCGGATCTCCAGCATCTGTCGCGGATAGTCCCATTCATACACTGCGGTGCTCAGGTCGATGCCTTCGTAGCACTGGAGCCGGATCAACTCGGCGCCCAACGCCAGAGACAGCGTTCGGGCTACATCGGTCTTGCCGACCCCGGCTTCTCCTTCGAGCAACAGCGGTCGTGCCAGAGTCAGTGACAGGAAAACTGCGGTCGCGAGATCCCGGTCCGCGATGTATCCCTGCGTGCCGAAAGCAGCCTGAACGGCATCAATGGTAGGAAGTGACGGGGCGCTAGCGGTCACGGCTCCTCCGGGGCCGGAAGCTCTCTTGCGTAGGCCGGCATGCGGAACCGCATCTCTCTTCCCAGCAGCCCACCGTGAGCGAGATCGGCCAGCGTTTCTGCAGTGAGCACTTCGCCGGTGAGCAGTCGCGGCAACACCAGGTCGGCGGCGGTGGCCAGACTGAACGTGCCGCATTGGGGAAGACCCAGGATCTGCGTGCGCTCGAGTTGAGCGAGCCAGATCATCGAGCCGGGGTGGGCTGGAACGCCACGCCGCATGACTTTCCCGCCCAGCCGGTCGAGCGCTGCATAGAACGGAGATAACGGATCGCCCGCCGAGACACCGCCTACCAGCAATAGTGGGAGCGCCTGCTCGGAAACCAGTGTTCTCAAGGCCTCCGTGGCCGCCTTCTCGACCTTGTCCGGCTCCTCGTCCGGGACGACCACCACTCCGATGAAGGTTCCACCAAGCGCTTCGACCTTTCGGCGCGCTCCCTGCTCGAAGCGCTCCAACGCGTCCGGCGTGATCGCCTGAACAGCGATCGCCCCCACCTTCATGTCGCGGTACGGCCGCACCTCCACAAGGGGCCCCTCCATCCGGGCAGTGCGAAGTCCCTCGGCGAGTGTTGCAGCCGGCAGCAGATGCGGTGCGACTTTCACCGAGCAGACAACCTGTCCCTGCGCCACTGCCTGGCCATGAAAAAGGGTGAACACTTCGAGCGGGTCGATTGCGTTGAGCCGATGGAGTGGCTCGATCCGAACGTGCAGCACGCCATCCCAAATCGCTGCCAGATCGAAGCGGCTCTGTCGCGGTGCGCGCACGTCGACTCCTGCGCCGCCGACCGCGCGTGCCAGCTGAGCGGCGGCCTCTTCCTCGTGCACATCCCCGGCATCGGGCCATGCGATCTTGACGAGTCGCGTGAGCGTGCCCGTTGCCGCGGCGGCGACCAGTCGGGCCGCCGCGTCCTGATCGAGCGATTGTCCCTTGGCCATAGTCCAGCCGGGCGCTCGCACCGGTTCGAGCAGGATCGCTCCCGTGAGCTCCTGGGGCGTCGAACGAGCGAGCCCGGAGGGGGTAAGCCGGGCCGCCCGCACGTCAGCTCGCGTCCGCCTGAACCCGACGGGCGAAATCGGTCCAGAACTCTTCAGTGAGCTTGCGAGCCGTGCCTTCCAGCAGCCGAGCGCCGACACTCGCGACGGTTCCACTCACATCACTATCGGCCGCCCAGTTGAGCCGCAGCCGACCGTTCGCGGCGTCCTCCAGTCGAAGCTTGGCGACCACGTCGACGTTCGAGCCGGGCGCCTTGCCGCGCGCGCGCATAGTGGCGTGCTCAGGTTCCACTACGTCGGTCAGCTCGACGTTCAAGCTGAACCGCACCTTGATCGCGCCAACGCCGAACGCCGAAATGACCTTGAAGTGGGTCGGGTCGATCGTAGTGACCGACTCGACGCCGGGGGCAGACTGAGCAACGAAGTTGGGGTCCATGAGGCAGCGCCAGGCGTGAGCGCGACTCGTAACGATCTCCGGTGCGCCTTCGAAGTGCAGCTTCATTGCTCGATGCCCTCGAGATTCGTGAGGTCGTTCGGAGTGTCCACATCCGGATTGAGGCCCGGCGTCTCGATGGTAACGATCGGGATCTGCCGGGCCGAGAACACGGCCCCAAACCCGGCGTCCCCGGTCAACTCATTCGCGAGGCCCCAGAGCGACTGGTCTACCAGCAACGGATGTCCGGGTTCCGACGGAGCTTCGGTATACCGGGGACGGATCACCATACCATCCCCGCGGCGCCACGCGGCGATGAGGTTGGGCAGTACATCCGGGGGAACCGCCGGTTGATCGCCGAGAAAAATGACGGCAGCGGCGGGAAAGCCATGAGCCTGCGGAAGGAGCCAGTCAAAGGCGATCCGGAGAGAGGAGCTGAGGCCCGACGCGGGAGCGGGATTCGGCAGCGGGACCATGGCGGCTTCGCTGGCCAGAGCCGCCACAGCCGGCGAATCCGCTGGAACGACCACACACCCTCCCGCGAGCAACCCGCTCTCGAGGCTCGGTCGAAGTGGGCCGAGCACATGTCCGAGAAGCGGACGTCCGCGCCAGGTTGCGAGAAGCTTGGTGCTGCCGAAGCGCTCGCCGCGGCCTGCAGCGAGCACCACGGCGTAAACGGTGCCCAACCTACTTGGCCCGCTCCAGGGCGTGGGTGAGAGCGTCTCGCGTCGTGACAGTGACGAGGTGCCGCCGGTATGCCGCTGGCGCGTGCACGTCGCCCTGGATTTCCAGGCCCTCAGGCGCCGCTGCCGCAACGCGCGAGATCACGTCCGGCTCTCCCTTTGTGCCGACGAGCTGGTCGACGGCCGAGACGCGCCGGGCCATATCCGCCAGCCCGGTGAGCACAACCACGGCATGGTTCACGGTCTTGCGGCTCCGGGCGATCACGGCGGCGGCGGCGACCAGCGAATATCCCGATGCAGCCTGGTTGAAGCTCACGTATGCCGTGCCGGCGCCCCGAGGCAATGGAGGCAGCAGCACCTCGACGAACAGCTCGTCCTCGGCCAACGCCGTGGAGAACGGCCCCTGGAAGAATTCGCGGGCGGGTACACTTCGCTTTCCCCGCTTCGATCGCAGGTTGAAGGTCGCATCCAGGGCGACCATGATCGCCGGCATGTCGGAAGCGGGATCGGCGTGCGCCAGACCGCCGCCGATCGTGCCTCGATTGCGGACCTGCAGGTCGCCGATCCCTTCGGTGGCTTCGGCGATGAGGGGAAATCGTTCGCGGATGAGGTCGGACTCGAGCACCTCGCGGTAACTGGTTAGTGCGCCGATGCGCGCCCCGCGCCGATGCTCGGCGATTCCCTTGAGCTCGCTCAGCCGGCCGATATCGATGAGTCGGCTCGGCTGTGCCAGCCGGAATCGCATCATCGGAATGAGACTGTGGCCGCCCGCCAGAACCTTGGCACCGCCGCCCTGAGCCAACGCCGTGAGCGCGTCCCGCAGGGAGGCCGCCCGGGTGTATTCGAAACTGGCCGGGATCATGACGCGCCTCCCTTTGCCTTCTGTATTGCGGCCCAGACCCGAGCCGGTGTAAGCGGCTTGTCGATATGGCGGACACCCAGGGGCTCGAGCGCGTTGCACACAGCGCTGACCAGCGCCGCCGCGGAGGGAATCGTTCCGGCTTCGCCAATGCCCTTCACGCCGAGCGGATTCACCGGTGAAGGCGTCACGGTATACGAGCTTTCGATATGAGGCATCTGGCTGGCTTTCGGCACGGCGTAGTCCATCATGGTGCCGGTGACCAGCTGGCCGTCGCCATCGTACACGACGATTTCCTGCAGGGCCTCGCCGAGACCCTGGATCACCCCACCGTGAATTTGGCCCTCCACGATCAGCGGGTTGATGTGCGGACCACAATCATCCACGCAGACGTAGCGAAGAATCGTGAGCTCGCCGGTTTCGGCGTTCACTTCGACGGTGCAGATGTGCGTCCCGAATGGATAAACGAAGTTGGTAGGGTCAAAGAACGCCACGGCTTCGAGCCCGGGTTCCACGCCCGCCGGCATGTTCCAGGCGACATTCGCCATGAGCGCAACTTCCGCGAAGCCCTTGCCTGAGCCCGGAGAACCGCGGACAGCAAACTGATTCTCCTTCCATTCAAGGTCCGCCTCGTTCGCCTCCATGAGGTGGGCCGCGATCTTCTTGGCTTTCTCTTTGACTCGTTGCGCCGCCAGCTTGACCGCTGAGCCACAGACGGCTGTCGTCCGGCTGCCGTACGTGCCCCAGCCTTGTGGCGTTGTCTCGGTGTCGCCGGCGACGATCTCCACGTTTTCAATCGGAATTCCGAACTCGTCGGCGACGATCTGGGCAAAGGTGGTCTCCTCGCCCTGGCCGTGCGGCTTGCCTCCGATGTAGACCCGAACCATCCCGGTGGGAAACACCCGCACGATCGCCGAGTCGTACTGCCCGCCGCCGAATCCGACGCTGCCGGTCACCTGAGAGGGGCCGGAGCCGCAGATCTCGACGAAGGACACGATGCCAACGCCGAGGTAGCGCCCGCGCTTGCGGCCCTCCGCCTGATCCTGGCGGAATTGCTTCAGGTCGAACAGGGAAAGCGCTTTGTCCAAAGCGCCTTCATAGTTGCCCGAGTCATAGGTGAGTCCGGTGGCGACGGTGTAGGGGAACTTGTCCTTGGGGATGAAGTTCTTGCGCCTGATCGTGACGGGATCCATGCCGATGTCGCGGGCGTAGACGTCGATCAGGCGCTCGAGCAGGTAGGTCGCCTCCGGCCGACCTGCCCCGCGATACGCGTCCACCGGTGTGGTGGAGGTGTAGACCCCGTAAACCGTCCCGTGAATGTTCGGAATGACGTATGGACCGGAGTAGATCAGGCCGTGCAGGATGGTGGGAATGCCCGGGCCAGCCGTCGAGGCATAGGCGCCCAATCCGGCATAGACGGTGGTGCGAAGCCCGGTGATCTGCCCTTCGCGGGTCCCGCACATCTCGACGTACTCCACATGATCGCGGCCGTGGATGGTCGCCTTGTAGTTCTCCGATCGATCTTCAGTCCACTTGACCGGCCGCCCCAGGTCCATGGATGCGAGCCCTGCCAGGGCCTCATCCGCGTACACCGGGATCTTGCTGCCGAATCCGCCGCCGACTTCGGGTGCGATTAC
>JBKPOS010000130.1:0-27877 GCA_046733215.1 Gemmatimonadota bacterium | reverse complement strand
GACAAGGTCGTGCTCGTGACCGGAGCTTCGAGCGGCATTGGAAGATCCATAGCCTTGGCCTGCGCCCGGGCCGGAGCCGAGCTGGCGATTACCTATCGCGCAAACAAGCAGGGTGCGGATGAAACGGCCAGCCTGATCCGGCAGCTCGGCACCCGGGTCGAGACGCGGCAGCTGGATCTTCGAACCGAGGTCTCAGCTCGAGCACTCGCAACCGATCTCGGTCGGAGCTTTGGTCGAATCGATGCGTGGATCAACAATGCGGGAGCAGACATTCTCACCGGCACCGGAGCACAGTTGTCTCGGGTCGAAAAGCTTGACCTGGTGCTGGACGTCGACGTTCGGGGTACGGTGTTCGCATCGTGGGCGGCGGTGGATCTGATGCGCGGTCAGCCGAACGGCGGCGTGATCATCAACATGTCGTGGGATCACGTGACGCAGGGAATGGCAGGCGAGAACCCGGTGCTGTATTCAGTCGCCAAGGGGGCAATTCTCAGCTTCAGCCGTTCGTTGGCGAGGGAAGTGGCGCCCGGTGTCCGGGTAAACGTCCTGGCTCCCGGCTTCATCGCTACCGCGTTCGAGAACGAAGCGCCCGAGGGCTGGCGTCGGCATGTAGTCGAGGTGACCCCGCTTCGCCGGTGGGGAACCCCCGACGACGTCGCAGGTGCAGCAGTCTATCTCGCCTCGGACGAAGCCGCATTTCTGACCGGACAGGTGATTATGGTCAACGGAGGAGTAGTGATGTAGACGCAATCAGCCATGGAGCGTGTGTATGCCGGCAACCAAGGAACGGACCTATAACGATGCTGAGATTGCCGAGCGGCTCAAGGAGCTGCCCGGATGGTATGTCGAGGACGGCTGGATCCGCCGGGTCTATAAGACCGACGGTTGGCCAACCACACTGATGCTGGTCAATACCATCGGATACCTGGCGGAGGCTGCCTACCATCACCCGGACCTCACGGTCACCTGGGGCCGGGTGACCGTCAAGCTGCAGAACCACGCCGCCGGCGGAATCACCGACAAGGATTTCGAGCTGGCGAGAAAGATCGAAGACCAGGTGCTCTGGCGTCCGAGCGGCGGTGCGCTCGAGGGAACGCCGAACAAGTGGGTCCGACCGGGAGATCCCAGATAGCTCGCCAGGAAGGTCGGGCAGGTCGACGGGCGCCCGCGGCTGCATCGAAGCGGGCTTCCGCGTCTTTGCCCGGCCCCACTCGTGTGCTGTTCGTTACCGGCAAACTGGCCGAGCCGGCGCTCCGTCGTACCCTCACCGGCATGGCTCCGGAGTTCGCGGCGGACGTAGCGGTCATGAAGATTACGGTCGCGGCCCTGATGACCACCTCCTGGATCGCGCGATTTCTCGACGTGCCTGCCGGAACAGATCTGGTGTTGATCCCCGGGCTTTGCGAGGGCGACCCGGCGGTCATCGAGGCCAAAGTGGGCGTCAGGACCGAGAAAGGCCCCAAAGACCTGCGTGAAATCCCTCAGTACTTCGGGCAGGCCGCCGCCGCATCGGACTACGGTGCGTACTCGATCGAAATCCTCGCGGAGATTAACAACGCCCCCCGGCTGAGCCGAGCCGACATTCGCCACGCAGCCGAGAAATTCCGGGCCGATGGCGCCGACGTGATCGACCTAGGCTGCACCCCCGGCCTTCCATTTCCGGAACTAGGAGACGTCGTCCGCGAGCTTCGCGCCGACGGATTTCGTGTCAGCATCGATTCATTCGATCCGGACGAGATCCGAACCGCCGTTGCGGCAGGCGCAGAGCTCGTGCTCAGCGTCAACGGGTCGAACCTGGAGGTGGCCAGGGACGCCGCCGCACGCGATGCACGGGTGGTGGTCATTCCCGACTTCGGTACCGGACTCGATACGCTCGAGCGAAACATCGAGCGACTCGAATCGTGGAACGTCCCCCATCTCATCGATCCGGTCATCGAGCCGATCGGATTCGGCTTCACCGCGTCGCTCGAGCGATACGCCGAGGCCCACCGGCGATATCCGGGCGCGCCTCAGCTCATGGGCATCGGTAACCTTACCGAGCTGACGGCCGCCGACTCGACCGGGGTCAACGCGCTTTTGATGGCAATTGCCGAAGAGGTGGGCGTGAGAGCGGTCCTCACGACCGAAGTCATACCGTGGGCCCGAGGAGCGGTGCGGGAGATCGACGTGGCTCGCCGGCTGATGCACTACGCCGTCCAGCAGAAGCGAGTTCCGAAGGGAATCGACGATCGGCTCGTCACCCTGAAGGATCCGGCGATTCTGGCATACTCCGAGTCCGAATTGAGGGAGCTGCAGCGGGCAGTCACCGATCCCAACTTTCGTATCTTCACCGACCGGAACACGATCACCGTCTTCAATAACGAGTTATTCATCCGGGGAACGGACATCCAGGAGATGTTTTCCCGGCTAGGCGTAGAGGAAGCGACGCATGCGTTCTACCTGGGACGCGAGCTCATGAAGGCCAAGCTGGCGATCACGCTGGGCAAGACCTATCGGCAGGAGGGGTCCCTCAACTGGGGCTATCTCACGCCGGAGGATGAGAAACGCTCGGAGCACGTCAAGCTGACTCAACGCTCGCGCCGTCGTGCCAAATCGGCGAGGCGACCCGAATGAGCAGTCTTCCTCTCGTAGAACGACTCGCCTCGGTTCCGGATCCGATCGAGGCGGCTGCATGCTTTGCCGATCTGCCCTACCTGCTACTGCTCGACAGCGCCGCGGACCCACAGCGAACCGGGCGCTTCTCATTCCTCTCCGCGGATCCCTCGACGGTAGTGCGGAGCCGGGGGAAAGATGCCGAGCGGCTCGCCTCCAGCGGCGTTCGATGGACCCCGGTCGCAGGCGACGCACTCGCGGAAGTGCGGCGGTGGCTGGCGCCCTATCGCCACGAGCCGATCCCGGGAATGCCACCCTTTCAAGGTGGCGCCGCCGGATACATCGGATACGACTGGGGAGCGACGCTGGAGCAGCTGCCCAAGACGCGATACGACGACCTGCACCTCTGGGATGTGGTTCTCGGACTCTATGATTGGGTCATTGCCTGGGACCATTGCGAGCACGCCGCGTGGATCGTGTCCACCGGCATGCCCAACAGTGCAGCGGACCGGGCCGCGCGTGCTCAGGAGCGGTCGTCAATGGTACGCGGCCGGCTCGCAAGCGGACCCGCCGCACGCCGGGCCGTCAACGGTCCCGTCGCACAGGCGCAAGCAGCACCGTGCTACCCAGTGATCGGTGTGGAAGGCGTGGAGGATATCGGGCTCCGGTCGACGTTCACTCATCGCGGTTATCTCAGCGCCGTCTCCCGAGTGCGGGAATACATTCTCGCCGGCGACATCTTCCAGGCGAACATTTCGCAGCGGTTCCAGGCAGGCCTGGAAGAAGAGCCGATCCAATTCTACCGACGCCTGCGCCGGTCCAATCCAGCCGCGTTCGGCGCATTCCTCGATTTCGGTGAGGTCCAGGTGCTGAGCGCCTCGCCCGAGCGCTTTCTCAAGGTGTCGGGCAGAGCGGTGGAAACCCGCCCGATCAAGGGGACGCGTCCGCGCGGACTCGGGCCCATGCACGATGCCCTTCTCGGACAGGTCCTCGCGGAGAGTGACAAGGATCGGGCCGAGAACGTGATGATCGTCGACCTGCTCCGAAACGACTTGTCACGGGTCTGCCTGCCCGGCACCGTGCGGGTACCCGAGCTCTTCGCCCTGGAGCAGCATCCGACCGTGCACCATCTCGTCTCGACGGTCGTCGGAACGCTCGAGCCCAGCCTCGACGCAGTGGACTTGCTGAGAGCCACCTTCCCCGGTGGCTCGATCACGGGAGCACCCAAGGTGCGTGCGATGGAAATCATAGCGGAGCTCGAACCGACTCAGCGAGGCATCTATTGCGGCTCGCTGGGCTACCTGAGCGTGACCGGTGAGATGGATACCAGCATCGCGATTCGGACGGCCGTCGTTCATAACGGCACGGTGTACTTTCAAACCGGCGGCGGGATTGTCGCCGATTCGGAGCCGGAAGCGGAATATCGTGAGACACTCGACAAGGCGCGTGGCATCATCCGGGCCCTGGCGAGTGCTCGCGCGGGCGCGTCGAGTATAGCGGATAGCTCGTCATGATCCTGTTGATCGACAACTACGATTCTTTCGTCTATAACCTCGCACGCTATGTCCGGGAGCTGGGTGAGACCCCGCTGGTTCGTCGCCACGATGCCGTCACCCTCGACGAGATCGCAGCGCTCGATCCCAGTCACATCATCATTTCGCCGGGACCCTGCTCGCCGACTGAAGCCGGCCTTTCCTGCGACATTGTCCGGCGGTTTGGTCCCGCCATCCCGACGCTCGGCGTCTGCCTGGGACATCAGTGCATCGGTGCGGCCTACGGAGGGGAGATTGCGCGAGCCGGCCGCCCGATGCACGGAAAGACGTCGCTGATCCGTCACAACGGGAGTGGCATTTTTGCCGGACTCCCCAACCCATTCGCAGCCACCCGCTACCATTCGCTGGTCATCGCTCCCGGATCTCTTCCGCCGGAACTCGAGGTCACCGCAACCTCGGATGACGGCGAGATCATGGCGGTCCGGCATCGGACTCACCCAGTGATCGGAGTGCAGTTTCATCCGGAATCAGTGCTCACGGAACATGGGTACCGGATGCTGTTGAACTTTCTGGGTGGCGTACGCGACTCTCTGCCCATCGGCGCCGACGGTGGACTCGGTCTTTCCGCCATTGGCTACCACCTTCCTGCCGAAGGGATGGACCGTCGCCGCTCCCCCCGCGCCCACCAGGCGCCCTGGTATGTGACCTAGCCCGCCATGAACGGACTCTGATCAGAATGCGCCTGCCTCGTGTCTTGCTGACGCTCGGGCTCATGGCCTGCTGGCAGGACATTGCGTCGGCGCAGACGCCTGCCTCGGCCCCGCAGTTCCAGCGATCCGAGATGATGATTCCGATGCGCGACAGCGTCCGGCTACACACGCTGGTATTCACACCCGCCGGCGGCAACGACTCGGTCCCGATTCTGCTCACCCGTACACCGTACGGGATCAAGGAATCTGAGCAACGACTGACCGGAGCGTACGCCGAGTTGGCGCGCGACGGTTACATCTTCGCGTTTCAGGACATCCGGGGACGCTACGGGTCGGAGGGAAACTTCCTGATGAACCGGCCGCTCCACGACCCGGGAGACTCCGCCGGGGTGGACGAGGCTACGGACACCTACGATACCGTCGAGTGGCTGATTCACAATGTGGGGCGCACGACGGGCCGCGTAGGCGTGCTCGGCGTTTCCTATCCAGGCTGGCTGGCGGCGATGGCCGGCGTAAACGCGCATCCCGCGGTCAAAGCGATCTCGCCCCAGGCACCGATGACCGATACGCGGATGGGCGATGACTTCTTTCACTATGGCGCATTTCGGTTGAGCTACGGCTTCGAGTACGCCTCGGAGATGGAGCTCACGAATGAGCTGATGGTCGCCAGCGAAATCCTGCGCGGGCGCTATCGCACCGGGTTCAATCGGCCGACCGCGATCAGGGCCGGGCGCATCGAGTCCTACACGGTCGACTTACATCAGCAGAGCTATCGCTTTCTCAAGGGGCATCGGATCATGGTCCAGGTCCAGAGCACCTGGTTCCCCGTCTATGATCGCAATCCCCAGACGTTCGTGCGCAACATTTTCACCGCCCGGCCGCAGGATTTTCGCGCTGCGACTCAGCGTATATATCGATCAGCCGCTCACCCCTCGCACATCGCCTTGCCGGTTCTGGAGGAATGATCGAGAGCGATTCATGACGCTGATTATCGAGTCGATCGTCACGACCCTCGACCGGGCAGGTCGGGCCAATTTCGCGCCCATGGGCGTCGAGTGGGGCGAGGACTCGATCGTGCTCAAGCCTTTTCTGGAAACCACTACCTTCCCCAACGTCCGCGACACCGGTGTTGCGGTAGTCAATCTGACGGACGATGTGCTGCTCTTTGCCCAGAGTGCGATCGGATCTCCGGTCTTCCCTTCGCACCCGGCGACGGTGCTGCGCGGCGTCGTGCTCGAGGCGGCGTGCTCGTGGCGCGAGCTCGAGGTCGTGAACCTCGACGCGACCCCGCCAAGATCTCGAATCGAAATGCGCGTGTGTCATCGGGGAACTCGCCGTGATTTTATCGGATTCAATCGGGCCCGCCACGCGGTGCTCGAAGCTGCCATCCTCGCCACCCGGGTGCACCTGCTGCCGGCGCAGCAGATCCGCGACGAGCTGGCTCGCCTCGCTGTCCCAGTTGATAAGACGGCGGGACCACGCGAACGCGAGGCCTGGACGCTGATCGGAACGTACATCGAGTCCAAAATCGGCACGGAGTCAACCGGATGACCGGGCACGGCCGGCCGGATGCCAGCGTCTACGTGGAAGCTCCCGCCAGACTCCACTTCGGCGTGCTGGACCTGCATGGGGGATTGGGTCGCCGATTCGGCGGTATGGGAGCCGCAATCCCCACGCCTTCGCTGTTGCTCGAAGCCACTCGGGCCGGTGAGGTCGA
This sequence comes from Gemmatimonadota bacterium, assembly GCA_046733215.1. Taxonomy (GTDB): domain Bacteria; phylum Gemmatimonadota; class Gemmatimonadetes; order Gemmatimonadales; family GWC2-71-9; genus DASQPE01. The sequence continues at coordinate 21,365 of JBKPOS010000130.1, read as the reverse complement.
ATGCGAAGGAGCCGATGCGGAGCGTGCAGTCGGCTTTGCCCGCCGGATCCTAGCTCAGCACGGCCAGCGAGACGGCGTTCATCTCCGCATCCATCGCGCGATTCCCTCCCATGTCGGACTTGGCTCGGGCACTCAGCTCGCGCTGGCGGTAGCTCGGGCCGTGGCCGAGCTCTACGAGCTCCCCACCATGACTCGCGAACTCGCCCGAATCGTGGATCGCGGACGCCGCTCGGCGATCGGGACCTGGGCGTTCGAATCCGGCGGTTTCATCCTCGAGGGAGGCCGGCGACCCGGGACCAATGAGCTCGCTCCCTTGCTCGCGCGCTACGAAATCCCGCCCACTTGGCGGTACGTGGTCGTGGTCCCTCCGGCGGCGCCGGGCTTGAGTGGTGAAGCGGAGACAGACGCATTCCGCCGGCTCCCGACGCCGGCGATCGGCGATGTCGAGCGAGTGGCTCACCTTGTTTTGATGCGGCTTCTTCCCGGATTGGTGGAGCGCGACCTGGAAGCGTTCGGCAGTGCACTGTCAGAGATACAACGAATCACCGGGGCTTGGTTTGCCACCGCGCAGGGCGGCGTCTTCGTGCCGGGGCCTTCCGCTGCTTTGATAAATCGCCTGTCTGATGCAGGAGCAGCCGGAGTTGGCCAAAGCTCTTGGGGTCCAACTGTTTACGCTATTGTAGATGGGGCTGAGCGGGGCCGCGAGCTGGCTCGCCAGGCGAGTGGTTCGCTGGGCGACCGAGGAGCCGTTTTCGAGGGAGCATTTTTGAATCGGGGCGCGCGGGTGTGGCGGGGGTCGACAAACGCGTTGGCTGATTGACAGTTGAACAGGCGCGCGGTATAGTCTAGCCCCACGTTCCAATTCACTCGATAGCCCCGCCGGTGTTGGGCGAGCCAACGGGAGCTACGGCACTGGAAGGCCCCAGTGCGTTCGTCGAAGGTCGTGGGATCGCCAGAGCGCGGCACCGCTTCACGGAGCGCGCAGTCGTGCTCCATTCTCATCTCGACACAATCGTTGGGCGGCGGTCTTGCCGAGGGTCTAATGGGAGTATTCCCGTTCGCTGCCACGATGGTAAACAGGACGAGCGTGATTTGGTCTCGGCCAGGCTGGTGGCGAGGCTACTGGTTTACAGTCTCTCCTTGGCCGCTCCTTCCCTCCGCTCAACGATTCAATCAGGTTACCCCGACAGACTCCGCCCGCCACGCAGATCTGGCGCTCCGGCGATTTCCGGCGTACATCCAAGGCAACCAGTTGCAGCGTACCCCAATCCCGGGCCGCCACGCGCGGGGCCTCGGGGGAGCGATCGCAATCGAGCGCGCTCCGCCCACCGCGGCGTGAGTCGCCTCCCGGCGGGGTGAGCGGCCCGGTTTGGCTGCCCAACCCAGCCTCAGGCATCGATGGTACATCACGGAAGGTGTAGGTCGCAGTAGAATCACCCTTCATCCTGAGGTCAGTTATGAACCGCTTTACCCGGAAGGTGTTGTCCGGCGTCGCTGCGGGCCTCGCGTTCGCAACGGTCGCCAACGCCCAAGCGGCGCGGTCAGGGGCATGGACCCTGAATGCGCCGGAGGGCGAGTGGTTTATTACCGGACGTGATTACAGCCTGCAGCGGTTCAGCCCGCTCAAGCAGATCACGACCTCGAACGTGCAGAACCTCAAGGCCGCCTGGACGTTCTCCACCGGAACGCTCCGTGGTCATGAGGGCAATCCGCTGGTCGTCGGGAACGTCATGTACGTGAACACCTCGTTCCCGAACATCGTCTACGCGCTCGACCTCTCGAAGCCCGGCGCGCCGCAGATCTGGAAGTACGTTCCGAACCAGTCGCCCGATGCGATTCCAATCGCCTGCTGCGACCTCGTGAACCGCGGCACCGCCTATCACCCCAGCGGCAAGATTTTCATCAACGCGCTGCAAGGTGAGTTGATCGCGCTAGACGCGAAGACCGGCAAGGAACTCTGGAAGGCGAAGCACCCGGAGTCGTCCGGCGCCGGCCCCGAAGCCATCGGGTACAAGCAGGGCGCCACGATTACGGTCGCGCCGATCGTGATCAAGGACCTCGTGATCACCGGGATTTCCGGCGGTGAGTTCGGCGTCCGCGGCCGGGTGTCGGCGTTCGACGTCAACAGCGGCAAGCATGTCTGGACCATGTACAGCACCGGTCCGGACAACGAAGTCGGCATCACCGGCGACGCCAACGCGAACTATGCGTCCCACAAGGGGAAGGACCTCGGGGTCTCGACCTGGCAGGGCGACGAGTGGAAGCGCGGCGGCGGGACCACCTGGGGCTGGTATTCGTACGACCCCGAACTGGACCTCCTCTACTACAGCTCGGGCAACCCCGGGACCTGGAACCCGGATCAGCGGCCGGGCGACAACAAGTGGTCGATGACGATCTTCGCCCGCCACCCCGGCGACGGCAAGGTGGCGTGGGCCTACCAGATGACGCCGCATGACGAGTGGGACTATGATGGCGTCAACGAGAACGTGCTTTTCGAGAGCGGCGGCAAGAAGCTGCTGGCTCACTTCGACCGGAACGGCATCGCCTACACGATCGACCGCACTAACGGCAAGGTCGTCGTCGCCAATGCCTACGGCCCGATCAACTGGGCTGTGAGCAAGGGCACCGGCACCCCGGTCGAGGGTGTGGTCGCCACTGGCGTGCCGAAGAAGGATCCCAAGTACGGCACCACCTCGAAGAAGAACACCGAGGGCATCTGCCCTGCGGCGATTGGCTTCAAGGATCAGCAGCCGGCGGCATACTCACCGATGACCGGTCTGTTCTACGTGCCGGTGAACCACATCTGCATGGACTACGAGGGCGTCGAGGTCAAGTACTCGGCCGGCCAGCCCTACGTAGGCGCGATTGTGCGGATGTTCCCGGGCCCGGGCGGCCATCGTGGTCGCTTCATCGCCTGGGATCCGATGAGTGGCACCGTGAAGTGGGAGATCAAGGAGAACCTCGCAGCGTACGGCGGTGCCCTCACGACCGCCGGCGGTCTGGTCTTCTATGGCACCATGGAAGGCTGGCTCAAGGCCGTCGATCAGAAGAGCGGCAAGGTGCTCTGGCAGTTCAAGACTCCGTCGGGCATCATCGGCAACCCGATGACGTACCTGGGGCCTGACAAGAAGCAGTACGTTGCTGTGTACTCGGGTATTGGTGGCTGGGCCGGCATCGGAGTGGCAGCCGGTATCGGCGCCGAGGATCCCACCGCCGGTCTGGGCGCGCTCGGCGCGTTCGGCGACGCGGGTCAGTTCTCCACGCAGGGTGGTGTGCTGACGGTCTTCTCGCTCTAAGCTTTACCCCGCGAGCCCGGGGGAACCCCGGGTCCGCGGGCTGACGCAGGCCAGGGGGCGTCGATCGAGCGGGCACGCGGCAAGCCAGTGTGCTTCCTCACCATCCGGCGCCCCCTTGCCATCTTGTGCCTTCGGCGCTCCGCCCGCATATAATCCAGTATGCTCACCCTTCGGCCCCTCGGTTTCTTGACTGCGCTCACGATGTTGCTGGCCGGTGCTCCAAGCATTGGTGTGGCGCAAAGGCCCTCACCCTCCGAGCCCGGCAAGCTGCGAGTGTGCACGGATCCGAACAACCTGCCGGTCTCGGATTCCATGAACCAGGGCTATGAGAACAAAATCGCCCAGCTCATCGCGGACACCTGGCACTCCAAGCTCGAATACGTCTATTGGCGCCAGGGGTTCGGATACTTCAACCGGGGGCTCAACGGCCTCTACTGCGATGTAGAGATCTCGGCCCCAGCGGGGATCGATATCGTCGCGACGACGCGTCCCTACTATCGCTCCGCGTATGTCATTGTCTACCGCAAGGACAGCGGGCTCAACATCACCTCACTGGACGACCCTGCGCTCAAGCGCCTGAAGATCGGCGTCAACATGGTGGGTTCGGACGGTGATGCCGGTCCACCCGCCGCTGCGCTCAAGACCCACGGGGTAGTCGGCAATCTGGTTGGTTTTTCGACCTTCTTCAGCGAGATCCACCGGCCGGAGGATATCGTCAACGCGGTGGCCCAAAAGAAGGTGGACCTAGCCATCGTCTGGGGGCCGATTGCCGGGTATTTCGCCGCGAAGTCCCCGGTTCCCCTCGTGCTCAACCCCATTCTGGCCGATTCCGCCAGCGGGATTCCGTTCTCGTATCCGATTGCGATGGCCGTGGCTCGACGCAATAAGGTCCTGCGCGACAGCCTCCAGACCTTCCTCGACCAGAACCGTGGCAAGGTCGAAGAGATTCTGAAGTCATTTGGGGTTCCGCTGCTTCCGGTCGCCGACTCCACCCGGTCGGCGACGTCCCCTTCGAGAAGCGATTCCGCCGACGGGGCTCGATCGACGCCTCGAGGCCGGTAGCGAGCCCGGGGAGTACAACTAGCCGTGTGAGAGCGCCGGTCCCTCGCGGCTTGCGCGGCGCCTTCGCCACCCGCAAGGGACGATTGTTTGGGTACCCTACTGCGTGAAAGGACCGTTCGTCAGATGAGCTCTTCCTCGACCGCCTGGTATGCCTGGCTGCTGAGCGCGGTGCTTGCCGGAGTGGGACTCACTTCCGCCGCGACGCCGGCGCGGGCTCAGCAGCAGCGCGATTCTTACCACCCGGCGCCGCTTGACACTATCTCGGCGGAGGCCTATCAGGGTTGGAAGCAGTTCGAGCTGAACTGCTCACGCTGCCACGGTGAGTACGGCGTCGGTACGTCGTTCGCACCCGCACTCATCGTTTCGCTGAAGGACGGCGGCACCATCCCGAACAAGGAAGTCTTCATCCAGACGGTCTGCGCAGGACGGCCCGACAAGGGAATGCCGTCGTGGTGCGCCCTCGGGCTGGAAATGGACAAGATTCAGAACATCTACGCGTACTTGAAAGGTCGCGCGGATGGAAAGATCCATGCCGGCCGACCAGCAGCGAAAGCCGGACCAGAACCGGGCAAGTCGAGCAGCTGAAGCCTGGCTGGGTTCGACGGGACCGCGCAAGGCCGGCGGTCCCGTCGCCATTTTGACTCGGAGGGCCCAGCAGGGGCCAATGCATCCACTCTTAGCGGCATCGATGATCGGGCTGTTGCTTTCACCGCGCTTGGTGGCTCAGGAGGCGGCGGCTCCCTCCCGCATGACGGCGGCCGAGGTCAAAGCCAAGCTCGCGGCCGCCACCGAGCAGAACCCTCCCGATCTGACCGGGGCCGATCTCAGTGGTCTCGAGCTCGACGGTGTCGATTTCCGCCGTGCCAAGCTCAGCAGGGTCCACCTGGTCAAAGCTCGGCTCGCCAAGGCAAATCTGTTCACCTGCGATCTCACGGATGCCGTGCTGACAGGCGCCGATCTGCGTGAGGCGAACCTCGATGGCACCGTGCTCCGTCGGGCCAATCTGCACGAGGCCGATCTCGAGGGGGCAAGCCTCTTTGCCACAATCATCGAGCGAGCCGACCTCAGCGGCGCCAATCTGCGCAAGGCTCGGATCATCGGGTACCTCAAGGGGGCCAACCTGGCGAAGGCCGTGTTGCGCGAGGCGAATATCGGGGCTGATCCCGGCAACCAATCGATGGGCGTGATGCGAGCGACGTTCGTAGGCGCGGACTTGAGCGGCGCCGATCTGTCCAGCGCCAACCTGTACAAGGCGGACTTCTCATTCGCCAGCCTGACCGGCGCCCGGCTGGCGGGCGCCGATCTCCGCACGACCGACCTGGTCCAGACAGATTTTTCGGGCGCGGACATAACGGGCGCCAATTTCGCGAAGGCTGATATCAACGGGGCCATCTTCCGCGGCGTGGTAGGGCGAGCCCAAGCCAAAGGATTCGATCAGGCCCGCAATCGTGACAAGGCAATCTTTGATGCGCACTAGAATTGTTCTGGCGGCCGCATTGTTTGCTACCGCCGCATGCAGCTCCGGCACCGATCGCAAGGCGGACACGCAGTCCTCTGCGGATTCGGCCTCTTCGTCGGCGGCGGCGCCAAAGAGCTCGCTTTCCGGAGCGGCAGCGTCGGCCAGCGAGCTGGCGTATATCACCAACGAAGATTCACGCAACCTGACCATCGTCGATGCCGGCACCGATCGTGTTGTCGCAACGATCGAGGTGGGTACGCGCCCGCGGGGCGTGCACGCCACGCCTGACGGGCGCACCATCTTCGTCGCCCTCAGTGGCTCGCCCAAGTGTCCGCCCACCATGCCCGATGCGGAGTGTGAGAAGCTTCAGGCCGACAAGAGCAAGGACGGCATTGCGGTGGTCGACGCTGCAACCCGGAAGGTGACCCGGGTGCTTCCCGGAGGATCCGATCCGGAGAACTTCGACATCTCCGCAGATGGTACTCGCCTTTTCGTGTCCAACGAGGATGCCGGCGTTGCGTCGGTGGTCGATATGGCCTCCGGCAAGATCGTCTCGAGCGTTCGCGTGGGGCGGGAGCCCGAAGGCGTTCGGGTACAGCCTGATGGAAAGGCAGTCTGGGTGACAGGAGAAACCGACCATAACGTCACCATTCTGGATGCGGCGACCGGCAAGCGACTCAGCGCAGTCTCAGTAGGCAAGCGACCCCGCGGCATTGCGTTCACCCCGGATGGGAAGCGGGCTTACGTCACCTGCGAGGTGGACGGCACAGTCTGGGTCATCGATGCACACGCAAGGAAGGTCTTGAAGACACTCACGATGCCGACCGGTTCGAAGCCGATGGGCGTTGCGGTCTCCCCTGACGGGAGCCGGGTCTTCGTGTCCACCGGACGGGGCGGCACCGTTCAGGCTATCGACACAGGCACGAATGCAATTGTGGGAGCCGTGGAGGTTGGGAAGCGCCCGTGGGGCATTGCGCTGACGGCGGACGGCCGCAAGCTCTTCACTGCCAACGGCCCCTCGAACGATGTTGCAGTCGTGGATACGCAAACGCTCAAGGTGATCGGCCGTATTCAGGTAGGAGAAGTTCCATGGGGAGTGGCGGTGGCGCCGGCACCGAGAGCAACGCCGGCAAGCTGATCGGTCAGCTTCGACCTGGCCATCATACCTGCACGAAGAAGAGCGCCTGGGGCTGGATGGCCGCGGCGTTACTGGCTCACTCTGCCGGGCCACCAGTGGCTCCGGCGCAGCAACTACACTATGAAAGCCCCTCCCGCGTGACCGCAACGCGGTTCGAGGTCGACGCCGCAGCCCACCAACCGCTGCAGGCACTCTGGGAGAATAGCAGCGCTGCCGCAGCCGAGCGGGTTGCCTGTATCGGAGGCGAAATAACGGACGGGGTGGGTCACATCAGCCGCGTGCTGCTGCTCGAACCGGGAGACGCTGATTCGCTCGGCATCTCGGCGTCGGCGTCCATCGAGCGCTGCTCGCCGCCTCAATGGTTCGGGACGGCACACACCCATATCGCCCGGTATGACGGCCACCACCCCTATCCGAACTTTTCGGGCGCCGACCGGGGGGTCATGATGTTGTGGTGGCGGCGCTGGACTGCCGACGGAGTCTTCTGCGTTTTGTACAGCTCGACTGAAGCTCACTGCGAGCTGCAGAGCACATCCGCCAGCCTCATTGCCGGGCCGGGTACCAGGGTTTCCTACTAGCGAAGAAGATTCCTGCTAGGAGATGGGCCGGCGGGTGACAAAACTCCTCGGCCAGCGTGCAACGATCAGTGCATCCAGCCCCCACCGACGCCCGGCCCGGGCAAAAAAGAACGCCACCAACAAAGCGAACAGAACCAGATGAAACCCCTGCTGCCCAGCCGACATCCACTGCGTGGCCAAGCCGTAGTTGGTGACCAGGACCAGAGCCACGATGGCCGCGAGGCCGGTGCAGAGCCCGAGCGTCAGCCCGAGGCCGGCAACTGTTTCGCCCCAGGCGGTGAGGTGCGCGAAAAGGCTGGGGTGGGTCAGGACGGTATGCTCGAGGAAGTCTTTGTAGAACGCGATCGGGTTTTCCGCCGCTTGCTTGGCGACGATCTTTGGCATCACGCCGAGCCACCGCTCCGAAACTGTGGGCACCGGTAACACCCCCCCAGCAAGCACGATCGTCATCTTGGTCACGAGCGACTTGACGAAGTAGAGTCCCACAAGGATCCGCAGAACAGCGAGCCATTCGGACGGTCGCGTCATATCGACTGGGCGATCCGGCATCGCAGACTCCTCGAGAATCAGTCTACCGCGAGTTCCTGGAACACGAAGCTCCAGGTATCGGTGAGCTCATCCAGCACCTTCGCTATCGGCTTGCCCGCCCCATGGCCCGCCTTGGACTCGAGCCTGAGAAGAACCGGATGAGCAGAGCTGGTGGCGGCCTGCAATCGCGCCGTCATCTTGCGCGCGTGCATCGGATCGACACGTGTATCGCTCTCAGCCGTGGCCAGAAGAACGGCGGGATAACCTACCCCGTCCCGCACCCGGTGGTAGGGGCTGTAAGCTTTGAGCCAGGCGAACTGGGCTGGATCATCAGAAGAGCCGTACTCGGGAATCCACAGCCGGGCGATTAGAAACCGATGATATCGCAGCATGTCCAGGAGGGGCACCTGGACCACAACTGCACGGAAGAGATCGGGACGCTGAGTGAGTGCGGCCCCCATTAGGAGGCCTCCATTGGAGCCACCGGCAATTGCCAGACGTTCCGGCGTCGTGTAACGCTCGGCGACAAGCCACTCGGCTGCGGCGATGAAGTCGTCGAAGGTGTTCTGTTTGTTGCCCAGCATTCCGGTCTGATGCCACGTCTCGCCGTACTCTCCCCCACCCCGCAGATTGGGTACCGCAACGACACCACCATGCTCCAGCCACAGCATAAGCGACCGGGAAAATCCGGGCGTCATGCTGATATTGAACCCGCCGTATCCGGTCAGATAGATCGGATTGGTGCCATCCCGCCGGAGATTGCGAGATTCGACTACGAACATCGTGACCGGCGTTGCGTCTCGCGACGGGTAGGTGACCTGGCGTACCACGTAGTGGCTGGAATCGAGATCTGCATTCACTGTGCGCCATAGCGACTCCTCTCCGGTACGGAGATCCATCCGATAGACGCTCGGCGGCACCGTGTATGACGAGAAGCCGTAGAACAACTCCACCCCATCCCACTCCGAACCCAAGCCAAACAGACTTCCGATTCCGGGAAGCTCGTGGTCGCGGACACCGGTTCCATCCAGGGATGCAATGCGCAACCTGGACGTCGCGCGCTCGAGGTAGGTGAGAACCAGAGACTTCCCTACCACCGAGAAGCTGTCCAACACCGCGTCGGAGCGGGGCGATACCAACTCGCGAGCCCGATCAAGGTGGGGCTGCGCAGCAGGCAACGAGTACAGCCCGTAGGTCGGAGCATGAAGGTTGGTTCGAATGTAGAGGTGGTCTTCCACGACCACGCCCTCGAACAGGGCCGGCAGGTCCTTCGCCACGGCAACGGGCGGAGTGTTTTCCCGCAGGTCATGGAGGTACAGATCGGTCTGCTCGAACGTTCTCGCCACGCCGATTATGAGCCACCGGCCGTCCGGGGAGAGGCTGACTCCCGGCCAGTGCTCTTTCGCGACCGGCCGATGTACCAGGCGATCCTGCGCCGGATCGGCACCGAGCCGGTGAAAGAACACGGCACGATGATAATGCTCCTCGCCTTCCGGGACCTCACCAGGCGCAGGGTAGCGGGTGTAATAGAATCCACTGCTGTCCGGAAGCCACGCAACGTCGGCCGCGCGCGTGTGAGGAATGCGATCCGGAAGCTTCTGCCCGGTCACCACGTCCATTACATGCAGGACGCTCTCTTCATTGCCGTCTTCGGACAGACCGTAGGCGAGAAAGGCGCCATCCTCGCTCGGGTGATACCAGTCGAGGGCCGTTGTGCCTTCAGGGTTGAGGACGTTGGGGTCGATCAGGACTCGATCCGGGCCCTGCACACCATCGCGCACGTACAGGATGGGTTGGTTCTGACGTCCGTCGCGATACTGATAGAAATAGCGGTTCCGGGCCGGCGTCGGTGCGCTCAGGCTTCCGATAGCGAGCAGCTCCTCGAGCCGCGCCCGGATGGTCGGTCTGAGCCGAACTCCTGAGAGATAGGCAGCAGTGCGGGCGTTCTGCTCGGCGGTCCAGGTCTGGGTTTCGACGCTGTCCCCATCTTCGAGCCAGCGGTAGGGGTCGACAATCGACTCGCCGTGCATGATCTCGACGACGTCGTCTCGCCTGCTTGCCGGTCGCCTGGAGGGCGTGGCGGGCTTTGCGGTCGAGCTCATCGGGCGGGTTAGTCTCCCAGGCTAATTCCCAGCTCGCGCACCGTTGCCACGATGTCGGAATCCAGGGGAACATTTTTGGGCCGGCCGACGACTTCGGCCAATGGCACCCGTGAGATCGTCGGGCCGTTGAGGCCGACCATGACGCCGAAGCATCGGTCGGCAATAGCCCGAACCGCCGCGGCACCGAAACGCAATGCCAGCAGCCGGTCATATGTGGTTGGCGTACCGCCCCGTTGGAGGTGACCCAGGACCATGGTGCGCACTTCCTTGCCGGTCCGCTCCTGGATAGCACGTGCCACCTGATTCCCGATCCCGCCAAGCCGATCGGAGGTGCCGGGGCCGCGCCGCTCGACGAGTACGATGTTTCCGTCTTTGGCCCGTGCCCCCTCGGCGACGACCACGATACTGAAGTGGCGCCCCATTGCCTCGCGGCTGCGAATCTTGTCGCACACCTTGTCGATGTCGAAGGGAATTTCGGGAAGCAGAATGACGTCCGCGCTGCCGGACGCGCCGCTCGACAGCGCGATCCATCCGGCGTAGCGTCCCATCACTTCCACCACCATGACCCGCTCGTGACTCTCGGCGGTGGAGTGGAGCTTATCCATGGCTTCGGTGGCGGTTCGCACCGCGGTGTCGAACCCGAAAGTGCGCAGCGTTCCACTGACATCATTGTCGATCGTCTTCGGCACGCAGACCACCGGTACGCCCTGCCTCCAGAGCTCATAGGCAATCGCCAGGCTTCCGTCACCACCGATCGCCACCAGGGCATCGAAGCCACTCGCCTGGAAGGCCGCCACCAGCTCTGCCGAGCGGTCGCTTTCCTGCTCCGTGCCGTCGGCGCTGCGAGTGACGAAGCGGAAGGGATTGCCTCGATTGCTCGTGCCCAGAATGGTCCCGCCCAGGTGGGTTATCCCGCGAACCTGCTCCGGGCCGAGCGGCACCACCCCATTGAAGGTGAGAAGCCCATCGTAGCCACGTTGAATGCCGTAGCACTTCCAGCCGCGATTCTCGGCGGAAAGCACCACGGCCCTGATAACGGCGTTCAATCCCGGAGCGTCTCCACCCCCGGTCGAGATCGCGATTCTCATGACTGCCGTGTGACGCCGGTCACTCGATGACCTTGCTCTCCCGAATCAGTCGCACTATTTCCCCCGGCTCGGCGTGACGGCGCGTCGCCGCCTTGGAATAGACCAACCGATCGTTGGCCGTCACCTCAAACCGGCCGCCGGAGGAGGGGACCAGCTGTACGGTCGCCTTAGGGAATTCCCGGGTCAGCTCGGCCGCCAGACCGGCGGCTCTGGGCTGGTAGTTTCAAACGACACAGTACTCGATAACGACGTGCACGCTCGCTCTCCTCGGCTAACTCGGCTCGGGGGAATCGAATCGTAGCGGCGGGCTCGCAGACTTGCCAAGGGTTGAACCCCATGCGAAATCGCGATGCAAGATCTGGCGCCGCTTGTCAGGGCCTTCGAGCCGGAATATCTATTTTGACCATGATTTCCCTTCGGGGTGCGGCGCTCGCGGTGCTCGCCTGCCTGGCGCTGCCCCATACCGCGACTGCCCAACGGAGATATCTGTTTGAGCTCGGCGCTGCAGGCTCGGTGATGAGCTTCAGCGACTCCACCGATTTGGGTACGGGACCCGGTGGCTTGCTTCGACTGGGCATCTGGTTACCGATCCGACTGTCGCTCGAAGCGGAGGGCTCGCTGCTCAAGCCCAAGACCAAGACCGGGTCGGTCGGCGTGGACGTCAAGTCGATCACCGGCTCGGTCCTCTACAATTTCATGGCCGGGCGAAACAACTCGGTGTACCTCAAAGCCGGCATTGGATCGACCACGTACGGCAGCAACTGTCCCACCATAGGAATTATTTGCGGCACTGGAACCGCCTGGCTCGGCGGCGGCGGGTTCCGCATTGGAATCAGCCCAACTTTCATGGTTCGTGGCGAGGCGGCCCTGAACCGCAACGTCGGCGGCGACATCAAGTTTTCGAACTTCGGTGGCAATCTGGGTCTCAGCGTCATGCTCGGAAGCCATTCACTCAGCGACACTGACAGCGATGGAGTTCGCGACGATAAAGACAAGTGCCCGGGCACGCCGAAAGGCGCGATCGTCGACAAGAACGGTTGCCCTGTGGACAGCGATGGCGACGGCGTACCCGATGGACTCGATCGTTGTCCCCGGACCCAGCGTGGGGCGACCGTCAACGCCGAGGGTTGTCCGCTCGACAGCGATCGCGACGGAGTTCCCGACGGGCTCGACAAGTGTCCCGATACGCCCCTCGCAGCCGCAGTCGACGCCACGGGATGTCCCATCGATAGCGATGGAGACGGGGTGTACGACGGACTGGATCGGTGCCCGGACACACCCAAGGGGGCTACGATCGACGCCCTCGGATGTCCGACCGACACGGACGGTGATGGCGTCCTCGACGGAATCGACCGATGCCCGGGCACGCCGCCCAGGACGCCGGTGGATGCCTATGGCTGTCCAACTGGCCAGGCGGAACAGCGACGGGCTCAGCCCGGTGGCCAGCCGCCACCCCGGCCCACGGGACCACCTCCTTCGACCCCGCCCTCTGGCGCGCTAGCGCCGGCCGCTGGGGCGGCGGCAGGAGCGGCGGCAAGAACCGCCGACGAGTCTCATGTTTTTGTCCTGCGGGATAACGCGTTCTCTCCCGGCAGCGCGCGACTTCGGGCCTCGGCCCACACTACACTCGATTCGGTCGCGGCTGCGCTGACCGCCACCTCGTCGCTCCGCGTCGAAATCGGCGCGCACACTGCGGGGTCGCGCGCCGAGTCGGATACACGCCAATTCGCAAACCTGCGGGTTGAAGCCGTGCGCTCCTATCTCATTGCCAAGAAAATCCAACCTCAACGCCTGGTCCCGAAGTACTACGGCTCGGCGCAGCCGCTCACAGCTGACACGAGCGCCACGGGTCGGGCCATCAATCGCCGCATAGAAATCACTCCTCTCGCGGGCCCTTGAATTGCTGTAGTCGAGGCATCCCGGTTCTTTCGCGGGCACGTAGTGCGTGCCAACTCCGTCGGCCAGCATGAGTTGGAACGCGTGACCACCCCTGATCACGTTCGGAACCAGGCATGCTTCGATCGGTGTTCTGCACGGCCGCGCTCGCGACCGCGTTGCAGATCTCTGCACTCGTCGCTCAAGCTCCGTCGCACTGGGGTGACGAGCTTGGCAGCCCTCCATTGCCGCCGATCAATTCTCTTCCGGGCGCAGCAAGTGACTCTCACGAATGGCCCGCGCCGCCGCTGGTCGATCCACCAAAGGCGATTCGCGCCATTTACGTCAACGCCTGGGCCTTTGGCGGGCGTCGTTTCGACCAACTCGTGAAGCTCGCCGACACGACTGAAATCAATGCGTTCGTAATTGATGTAAAGGACGACACCGGTTACCTGACCTACCGCTCTTCCGTGCCGACCGCCGTCGAGATCGGCGCCAACGACCAGAAGCGGACTCATGACACCGAACGCCGGCTCCGCGTGTTGAGCGAGCACGGCATCTACCCGATCGCGCGCATTGTGGTGGCCAAGGATCCTCTGCTTGCAGCTCGCAAACCTGCCTGGTCGGTCCAGAACGTGAACGGCGGCCTCTGGCGTGATCGGCTGGACTTCGCCTGGGTAGATGCATTCAACGATTCGATTTGGATCTACGCGTCGCAGCTCGCGGAGGAGGCAGTCCGGAAGGGGTTTGCCGAAGTTCAGTATGACTACGTGCGCTTTCCCGATGAGCCGGCGCAGCGGATGGCCTCCGCCGTCTTCGCTGCCCGCGACTCCGGGGAGACCAAGCGTCAGGGGGTTGCTCGAGGGTTGGCGCTGCTTCGTGAGCGCACCAAACGACTCGGCGTGCCGTTCACCATAGACGTCTTCGGTCTCACCACGACGGCGAACGACGACATGGGCATCGGGCAAATGTGGGAAGACCTGGTGCGCACCGCCGACGTGGTTCTGCCGATGGTATATCCCAGCCACTATTACCCCGGCGTCTACAACGTCCGCTATCCCAACAGTCAACCCTATCACATGGTCAGGCGCGCGCTGGAGGACGGCCTCAGACGTTCCGGGCCGCTGGGCAAGACCGCGGAGATCCGCCCCTACCTCCAGGCGTTCACGCTCGGTCCGCCGCGATACTCACCTACAGAAGTCAGGGCTCAGATCCGAGCCGCCCAGGAGTTGGGGATCGAGTCGTGGGTTCTTTGGAATCCTCGAAGCGCGTACGATCCCGGAATTTTCAGGACCAAGACGTCGGCCCTGAGCGCCGCGAAGCCAACCGAAGTTGCCAAGCCGGGAGAAGCCGCGCCCAACTAGCCTCGACAATGTGGCCCACCCGTGAGACGGGCTTTCACCTCGCCGCCAAGAGTCGAATACCAATAACCTCTTACAAAGCAATGGGTTACGATCGTAGGACGAGCCGGGTCCGCAAGTTGCTCTTCGCTCCCCAGGCATTCGACCCATCCACGTAATCGCTTGTACTGTCTGCGGCGGCTCATATACTTACCGTTCGGCCGCGCGCGCCGTGGACCGGCTGCCAGTTTACGACAACTCGAGAGGGAGCTCGCAAGATGGATATGCGCACTCGGTTGGGCTTGCTCGTCACCCTCGGCCTCCTCGCCGCCGCCGCGCCGGCGCGAGCGCAGGGACTTCCGAGCGGCGTCACCCAGGAGATGGTGGACAAGGGCAAGGCCATTTTTACGGGCGCCGGGAATTGTTACGCTTGCCACGGTCAGAACGCAGAAGGGATGCTCGGGCCGACGACGAACCTGGTGAATCACACCTGGCTTCATAGCGACGGCAGCTATGCCGGCATCTCCGCCTATATCAAGAAGGGCGTAACTAAGGAGGAGTCGAAGAGCGGGATTCCGATGCCGCCGCGGGGTGGTTCCAACATCACTGATGATCAGGTCAATCAGGTCGCGGCGTACGTCTGGTCGTTGAGTCACAAGAAGTAGGCGCCGGCAGGCTGCAAGAAAGGGGGCGACGCAAGTCGCCCCCTTTTTCATTACCGTTCAGCATGCCAAGACCACTGACCGGCATTCCGGAGGTTTGGAGCCAGGTCGCCGAGGAATATCAACGGCACGTTGTTCCCGATTTTACTCCCGCCGCTGAAGCGGCTTGGGGTCTTAAATTCGGAGCCCGCCTGGGATTGCTTGACTGGGCGCCGGAAGGTCCGGTCGCGGCCTACCAGCCCACTCAGCGCCGGCTAGATGCGAAAATGATCGAGTTCTTCGAGCGCTTCCGGGATTCCTCGGGCAGGATCTACTGGCCGCGGGAAGCGATGTGCGTTCGCGGCGTTCGCCAATGACGAATCGCCTGGGTGCCACCAACTCCGCTTATCTGCGCTCGGCAGCTCACCAGCCGATCCATTGGTATCCCTGGAGCGAAGAGGCCTTCGCCGCGGCGGCCGCAGCGGACAAACCCGTCCTTCTCGACATCGGTGCCGTGTGGTGCCATTGGTGCCACGTGATGGACGGCGAGTCGTACGAAGATCCGTCGGTCGCCGAGTACCTGAACGCGAATTTCGTCTGTATCAAAGTCGATCGGGATGAACGCCCCGACGTAGACGCGCGCTATCAGCGCGCTGTGCAAGTGCTGACGCGCCAGGGTGGATGGCCACTGACCGCATTCCTGACTCCGGACGGCCAGGTGTTTTACGGCGGTACTTACTTCCCGCCCGATGGAAAGTACGGCCGACCCGGCTTGCGAACCGTGCTGGGGAGTGTTCTCGACGCCTGGCGCAACCGCCGGGGCCAGGTCGAGAACCAGGCGGCTGCAATCAGGGAGGGGGTCGTACGGCACCAACGTGAATCCGCTATCGGCGAGCTCAACACTGCCATGCTCGACGAGGCTGTCGAACTGATGCTTCGCGTATTCGATCCGGTGAATGGTGGGTTCGGCAGTCAACCCAAGTTTCCCCATCCTGGAGCCATCCGGTTTCTTCTAGCGCGTTGGTGGGACGACCCACGGTCGGATATTCGAACCATGATCGATCGCACTCTAGCTGGAATGGCGAGAGGCGGTATCCGCGATCATCTGGGTGGAGGATTCCACCGCTACAGCGTCGATGCTGAATGGATCGTCCCCCACTTTGAGAAGATGGCGTACGACAACGCCGAGCTGCTGCGGGCGTACAGCGAGGCATACGCTGCCTTCGGAACACAGGAATACGCCGAAGTTGCCCGGGGGATAATTCGCTGGGTTCGTGAGGTCGCCTCCGATCCCGAAGGGGGCTACGCTGCAAGCCAGGACGCAGATGTCGGCCTGGACGATGATGGCGATTACTTCACGTGGACGCGGGAAGAGGCTGCGGCCGCTCTCACCCCCGAAGAGCTTGCGCTGACAGCGGAGTATTACGACATCGGGACCGCGGGAGAAATGCACCACAACCCGGCCAAGAACGTGCTTTACGCCGCCGGAACCATCGAAGCCATCGGCAAGCGGATCGGACTCTCGCAAGAGCAAGCCGGCGAACTGCTCGACTCGGCCCAGAAAAAGATGCGAGCCGTGCGAGCCACCCGAACGGCACCCTTTATCGATCGTACCCGATATGCAAGCTGGAATGCGATGATGGCTTCCGCTCTCCTGACTGCAGGAGCCTTCTTACGCGATTCGTGGGCAGTGTCCCATGCGCTGCTCACGCTGGACAGGGTCCGGGCGGAGTGCCCGGAGCCGGATAGCATACCTCACACGGCATCGGGGCCTGCCGGACTCCTCGAAGACCAGGTGCTCGTGGCGGCTGCAGCAGTCGATGCCTACGAGGTCACCGGCGACCCGAGTTGGCTGCGCTGGGGCCAGGTAATCATGACCAGAGTCTGGCGGGAGTATCGGGACGAAGCGCACGGAGGGTTGTTCGATCGCATTGACGAGCCCGGTTCTAAGGGGCTCCTTCCGGCCCGCCTCAAACCGGTTGAAGATGCCCCCACGCCCTCAGCGAACGGCGTAGCTGGAATCGTCCTGGGTCGATTGGCGGAGTTGACCGGTGAGCCGATCTGGCGTGAGCGGGCCGCGGAGCTTCTACGGGCATTCGCCGGGGAAGCTGGGGTACTCGGACTTCATGCCGCTACATACTTGTCGGCTCTGGACTGGCACTTGAGCCCGGCAGTGCACTTCGTCGTCGTCGGCGAAGAAGGCGACCGCGTCGCTGCTCGCATGCACAGCACGGCCTTGGCTACGTACGCGCCGCGTCGAGTTGCGCAAACGATCACTGCCGGGGAGTCAGATGATCGAGCACTACCAGGAGCAATGGCTGCCATGCTGGACAGGTCCCGCGTCCCAGCCGGATACGCCTGCTTGGGCGAGGCGTGCAAGCTTCCGGCGATGACTGAATCGGCCTGGGAAGAAGCGTTACTCTCCGTCCGGCCAGGGTTAGATTATCTGCCCCCTGACTTTCCCAACCGAGATTATCGTGTCTAAGACGGCCACAATAGTGACGAGCAAGGGTACGATCGTCGCGGATCTGTTCGATGCCGAGGTCCCCTCGACCGTCGCCAACTTTGAAAAACTTTCCAACAGCGAGTTCTACGATGGAACTCGCTTTCATCGCGTCATCGCGAACTTCATGATTCAGGGAGGCGATCCGCTTTCCCGCGATGCTGGCAATCCGAGGGTAGGTACCGGCGGCCCAGGGTACCGGATCAAGTGCGAGACTCACCTCAACACGCACAAGCATGTCGCCGGGACACTGTCCATGGCCCATGCGGGGAAAGACACGGGCGGAAGCCAGTTTTTCATCTGTCACTCGCCGCAACGGCATCTCGACGGCCAGCACACGGTGTTCGGTCAGGTGACCCAGGGTATGGACGTCGTGAATCGGATCGAGCGGAACGACGTCGTCACCTCGATCCGGGTGTCCTGAGCTGCAGGTCGACTTCGCGGTCCTGGCTGACTACGCCTTGATCGACCAGCAGGGCAAGCTTTCGGTCCTCGGCATTTTCCAGCATGTGTGGGTCGGTGGGTTTCCGGCGGTCCATCCGCGGACCCACTTGGTGCTTCGGGTGCGGGGACGCCGCACAGAAATCGGCGTGCACGCCATCCGAATCCGATTTGTCGACGAGGCCGGAACCGAGCTGTTGGGAGGTGAGGGCACGGTGCATTTCGGGGAGCCTCCCGCAGGTGTCGTGGACGTCGAGGCCGGTGCCGTGCTCGTCTTCGATGTCCCGCTTCCGCGCCCCGGTCCATTCGCCTTCGAAATCGCTCTCGATGGCGAGCCGGCTGTTCGGGTGCCGTTGACGGCTGGCTATGCGCAGCCGTTCAACGAGGAGAACTGAGCCAACCGGTCGTCCAGCCTTCTCGGAGTCCGTCCGATGACTCGTTCATTAATGAGGGGCGGCGCGTTTCTCGCCGCAGCGACGGTCCTCATGGCCCCATCTGCGAACGCGCAGGGGTTTGGAGTGTACGAGCAGGGTGCATGTGTGATGGGCCGAGCAGGCACGGGAGTAGCGTCCCCCTGCTCCGACGGGTCCACGATCTTCTTCAATCCGGCCAACCTGACCCGAACCCCTGACGTTATCAGCGGTGGCGGAACGCTCATTCTGCCACGGGGCGGCTTCACGAACGACCTGACGGGCCTGCGCAGCGACATGCTGGATAAAGTCCGACCGGTTCCGAATCTGTACGTCGTAAAGGGGTTTCCGCTCGAGGGCGGCCTCGATCACCTGAGTGTTGGAGTCGGGGTTTTCGTTCCCTACGGCCTGACCACCGAATGGCCGGACACATCCGAGGCCCGCTTTCTGGGATACCGCACGGATGTCCGCGCGCTCTACGTGCAGCCTACTGCCGCCGTTCGATTCGGCCAGCGGTTTTCGGTGGGCGCGGGGCTCGACATCAACTTCGCCCATCTCGAGCTGAAGCAGCGAGCGGATCTCTCCCAGTTGGCGGTGCCGGGCACGGACATCACGTTCGGGAATCTCGGTGTCGCGACCGGAACGGACTTCGCAGACGCTGATCTGGAGGCAAACACGACACACGTCGGCTTTCACGTCGGCCTCGGGGTTCAGGTCACCGACTGGCTCGATGTCGGCGCCCGGTACCTGTCGCGTCAGACCGTCTCGTTCGATGACGGCTCGGTGAAGATCGCTCAGGTTCCCACCGGGTTGGTGGTTCCCGCTGCGCTGCCTGGCATTCCCGCCGGGACGCCTGTCGACAACCTGTTGGCACCCCAGTTCACCAACGGCGTGCTTACCGATCAGAGCGCTTCTACCAAGCTCACAATGCCCGATCAGTTCGTGGCCGGCGTCGCGGTCCGCCCGGCGCAGCGGCTCACCTTGTTGAGCGATGTTCAATACACCCACTGGAAGCTCTTCGATTCCGTCTCCATCGCGTTTGAGAAGCTTCCGACCGAAGTGCTTCATCAGGACAATCACGATGTGTGGGGCTTCAGACTCGGCGGAGAGTTTGCCGCAACGCCGGGGCTCACGCTTCGGGGAGGGTGGTACATCCATGACGGAGCATCTGCGGATTACGCCGTTGTCCCGAACCTTCCCGAAGGTGATCGGAGCTCCTTCACCCTAGGGTTTGGCACCCGAGTCGGAACCGGATTTCGGATCGACGCAGCGTACCAGTACATCGATCAGGGCGACCGACGAGGCCGAACGGTGCCGCTCGACCTCTCAGTGTGCCCCGGCGGGACTCCCTGTCCCGCCCTCGTGAATCAGAACAACGGCCTCTATCAGTTCCACGCGCACCTCTTCGGTGCGACTTTCTCGTACGAGTTCTGACCGGGAGAGCCGAGCTATGAAGCTTCGCTATCTCGCGGCCGTTGCCCTTGGCCTTGCGCTCCCGCTCCTGTCCGGCTGCCGCGCCGACGAGGCGCTGAACTCGCCGAACTTGTCGAATAATGGCGGCCTGCTCGAGCGATACGTCTCGATGGGCAACAGCATCACCGCGGGATTCCAGTCGGCCGGGATCAACGATAGCACACAGACGCAATCGTACGCGGTGCTCTTCGCTCAGCAGGCGGGCGCCCCGTTCTTCGTGCCGCTGCTCAACAAGCCCGGCTGTCCCCCGCCGTTCACCATCAACACTACGAACCCACCCACCCGACTGGGTGGCGGCAGCGGGACCGATTGCTCGCTCAGGAGTTCCAGCACCCTGCCTTATGTGAGCAACGTCGCCGTCCCCGGCGTGACTTCATTTGGTGTGGAGAGCAACACGAGCCCGTTCGGCGGCACCAATCCCCTCACCCAATTCATCCTGGGTGGACGGACTCAACTCCAGGCGATGATGGCGGCCCAGCCGACGTTTGTTTCCGTATGGGTGGGGAACAACGACGTTCAGGGAGCCCTGACAAACGGCAGCAACCCAGGCGATCCCGCGTTGATTACGCCGGTTTCGGCCTTCCAAGGCAACTATGGCCCAATCCTCGACAGCATCGAGCGGATCGGAGCAAAGGCCGTTCTGCTCGGCGTGGTAGACGTGGCATCGAGTCCGTTCGCTACCTCAGGAGCTCTCTATTGGTGTCTCAAGACCGGCCTCTGCCCCGGGGTTCCAGCCGGCGGCTTTCCCGCACAATTCTCGGTGAATGTCAACTGTGCTCCCAAAGCGGCGGTTCCGACGTCGAACGGCGACTCCGTCCTGGTGCCGTGGACGGTCGGCGTTCCCAAGCTCGCCGCGGCACAGGCCGGCGTTCCTACCACGCTTGATTGTTCAGTCGACAACGAAGTCGTGCTCCCGTCCGAGTTCCAGGCTATGCGGCTCGCTGTCGCAGGGTATAACGCCTTTATCTCGAGCCAGGCACAGAGCCGGGGCTGGGCCTTCGTCGACGTAAACCCCGCCTTACTCGCAGCAAAGGGGGAAATGCCCGCGCCAGGGCAGCAGCCGAAGATCACCGTGTTCCCCTGCGTTCCAGGAGGTCCCTGTGGCGGCACCGTCAACGCCACACCAAACGTGCTCTTCGGGCAGTACTTTAGTCTCGACGGAGTCCATCCGAGCGCGGCCGCCCATCGAGTCATCACCAATCTGGTCATCAATGCCGTCAACGAGAAATACGGGACGACAATTCCGACGTTGTCACCGTGACCGCCTGACCTCGACGGGGGCTGCCGCGCCGACGAGGCGGACACGATGACCCTGAATGGCTGGACTCGCGAGAGAGCCCTGACGTTAATGCACGAGTACACCGCCTCCGAGGCGCTCCGGCGGCACATGTACGCAGTCGAGATCGCCATGCGCGCCATGGCGGAGCACGC